>NZ_JAYJLD010000026.1 GCF_035282765.1 Ferviditalea candida
AATGGGGTTGGTGCGGGATATATCCAACGCCAAATCAGATTGGTTTATCGCTTTGCTTGTCGGACTTATTTGCAGCCTCCTTCCGTATGGTTATCTTATAGGACTGATTGTCGGGCCTCTTTTGGCTTATTTGGTTCGTAAGCAGATCCTTTTTTTAGAGAAAGAATAAAAAAACCTTCACGATTCATTATTCAAAGTCTTTCTGATTATTACTGTACGTCCATGATTTTTTAATACCATAGGCCGCAGTTCCAATCGCACCGATTCCGACCCAAACGGCATAGGCTGTACCGATAGGTCTGGTGCGAGTCGCCAACGAGAGAAGATACATACTGACAACAATAAACGAGACGCTGAAGAGACTGGGACCAATACGTGTAAAGCCATCCGTTTTCGGCATTGCAGCAGCATAAAATATTTCAGCAACACCAGCAAGAACAAGATAGATCCAACCCATTCATTTACCTCCATCAAGATTATATTATGATACGTCAGTTCCTCGGTGCCCATAACATGACCGATACGCCGATCACACAGATCGCAGCACCGATCCAATCGTAGAGATCAGGTGTCTTTTTATCGATTCCCCATCCCCATAGAACAGACAAAACAATAAATACCCCGCCGTAGGCCGCGTATACCCGACCGAAAGCAGGAAAAGATTGAAAGGTAGCGATCACACCATAAAGTGCCAGCAATATACCGCCAACCCCGCCTAACCAAAAAGACTTCCCTTCCCTTAGCCAAAGCCAAATGAGATACCCTCCCCCTATTTCTGCCAACCCGGCAAGAATAAAAATAATGGCGGCTTTAAACATTCACTTGCACCTCTTCGTTTGAATTATATTTGCTTTACCCATCTAAAGGATCGATATCGAATAAATAAAATCACTGCTCGAATGTAGTTATCCATTGCAATTGCAATCCATGCTCCTATCAACCCCAAGCCTAAATGAACACCGAGCATATAGACCCCAAGAGTCCGTATTCCCCAAATACCGAACAAGGTTACATACATAGGGAACTTCGTGTCGCCACCGGCTTGTAAAATAGCAGTAAGAGCAGTCACTGCCCCGGTTGCCGGTTGAGCGATTACATCAATAAGCAAGATGGTTACGATTAGTCTAATGACAAATGGGTCGTCCGTGAATAGATGAGTAGCAGTAAATGATATGCCCCATACGATGAACAGCACTGCCGTCATCACAAGAGAACTGACCCATATTGCTACTGTTCCTAATTTCTTTGCTTCCTCAATCTGCTTAGCCCCTATACAATTCCCGATCAATGTTGTTGTTGCTACGGCGAGACCAGTCCCAACAATCGTTGAAAACATCGTAAAATTCCCCGTTAACGTATGAGCTGCATAAACTTCGGTACCCATTCGGATAATCATACCAAAATAAAGGATTTGCCCCATTCGCATAAATAAACGTTCAAGCGCGGCAGGTGTTGCCAACCGACTCAACTTTGCGAGAAGGTCACGGCGAATAGACCAGAGACGTAGTGGAGAAATCAATCTTCGGTTATGCAGATACCATAAGAGAAAAACCACACTGAAAAGTCTGGACAATAATGTAGCCATTGCAGCACCTTTAATTCCAAAACCATCGAAGAACACACCGAAAATCAATACGTAATCGAGAACGATATGTACGGCGTTCATCCAAAGACCAACACGCAAGGGAGTTCGTGTGTCACCCGACCCGCGCAGTATGGCTCCTGCCGTAAAGAATAGAGAAAGTATGATAGATGGGACAGCAACGATTTGGAAGTAAGGAATCCCGACTTGAAGAACATCTGGGCTTGCCCCCATGATGGACAACATAGACTCCGAAAAAAAGAATGAGATCGCACCAAGAACCAGACCTGCAAATAGTGACAACAAGATCGCTTGAGCGGTGATGTCTCGGACTTTAGAAACGTTGTTTTCACCGCTAGCGCGAGAAATAAAGATGGTTGAAGCTGTTGCTATCGACATAAATACAGCAAAGTAAATTTGCATGATTGCATTCGTCACACCGACGGCCGCTACCTCTGAAAGCCCCAACTTGGAAATAAAAAGGGTATCAACAAAACCAACAGCACTGATGAGAAAACTTTCGACTATTGCCGGCCAAGCCAAAAGCAAAATGTTCTTTGTAGCAAGAGTATTCTTCAATGAGACACACAACCTTATCTTTGGCTTAACAATTAAAAAAGCCTTTCAACCAATAAGGCCGAGGCTTCTGTCGTTAATGAAATCTTATTTGTAAACCCGCCGCGCGAATCAATGGCTCGGATATATACAATTTTTTCACTATGTTGGATCTCAAAGAGGGCGGTTCGTCGTCGGGTTCCTGTCGATCTATCTCTTCCCAGCTGATCGTTTTTTTTGTTTTCTGATCGGGTTCTTGAAGCCGTTCAATCAGGCTGCAGATCATCTTTACGAAGAATGGCTCCTTATTTCAAATATCCGCTAATGTTTCGATTAAGATAAAATATCACGTCCGCTAATGAAAGTCAAGATTTGGAGGCTTTGCTTTGGAGGCTTTGCTAATGAGAAGTTATTTTTCGAATTATGAAAATGTGGCTATTCCAACATTAATACGATACCGGGAAGCCGCGCAAAAAGCGATGGAATTGAAACCAGCGACCATTAATCGTCGACTGATAACTCTGAAACGTTTTTTTATTTGGGCCGTGTCGGAATTCATGATTCGTCGTGATCCTTCAAAGCCGGTCAAATTGGTTCCGGAAGAAAAGGTAAGCCCTCGGCAGATGACAGACAAGGAAGAAGCTGCATTGATCACTGCGGCCGAGCATGGCGGTTCCCTTCGGGATCAGACGATACTTATCGTGATGTTTCACACCTGCTTACGAACAGTGCCCACTATCTACGGCACCGGTTCGGGTACATGATGGCAAAAAACACGCCGTTGCACCGATTTGCGCAAATTATGGGACACGATAGTCTGGACACAACAATGACTTATGTCAAGGCGACTCGTGCGGATCTGCAATCGGAAGTAGAAAAAATAGTTTGGTTACTTTGCCGATCTTGGGGCCGCTCTAATCAAAGCCCGTATGTGAGGTCATTGCGCCGCTACCAACTCAAACATGGTCTTTGGAGGGGGAGTGGGATAACGGGGTATGATCCCCTAAAACTCCCGAAAAATAGGCCAACCAGGATAATTCCGGTTGACCTGATGATATCGCCAAGCCGATCATTCTCGAAGGCTTAGCGTATATTTTTTAACATTAAAATGTTGGCGGGACCTCTCTATACAAGTCGAGATCTTATTGAATAAATATTTATCAACAACAAGCGGAGGTCGTTGTTGCCGTACAACAAGCCGAATGGTTCATCCCATGCTGTTCAATATCTTTTTTCGTATAAAAGAACTCCCATTCATTGCCGTCCGGATCGGTAATCCAAAACTTGTCTTGATTGGCATAGCAGCAGTCCGTATCGAGTTCATCCCTTATAGGCAATTCCTCTTGCAGGATACGATTCCGCTGCTCCGTCAACTCTTCCATCGAAGAAACCTGGAAACCAAAGTGCCCCACTTGGTTGCCTTTAACCTCATTTTTCAAATTCAAGGTGAAATTGACTTCGGGATGGTCTAACAAAAATTTCGCATAATCCGTTTTGATTTTTACGGGTTCCACCCCAAAAACTTTCTGATAAAACGAGATCGATTTTTCCAGGTCGGTAACATTTAAACCCATATGAATTTTCATTTGAAATCATTCCTTTCAAAAATTAATTTTGTTGAATGAGTTGGGCAATTTCTTGAGGAGTCAACACTTTTCCGCTGGAAACGACTTTTTCATTCAAAACCAGCGCTGGAGTCGACATTACGCCATAACCCATAATGGAAGGGATGTCTTCGACTTTTTCGATGGAAACATCAAGTCCGTTGAGCTTCACTGCTTCATAAGCGTTCTTTTCGAGTGTTTTGCACTTTTGACAACCTGTTCCCAGTATTTTGAGGACCATTTTTCATTCCTCCTTTCCTGTCATTTTGTTTATAAAATGAGATTGAATCCGTATCCGATCAGGATAATGCCGATGGATACGGTAATAATAAACACACCGATCAACTGCGGCTTGATGACTTTGCGCAGCAAAATCATTTCGGGAAGAGACAAGGCAACCATCGACATCATGAAGGACAGCGCGGTTCCCGCCGCTACCCCTTTTTGCATGAGCGCCTCAATAATCGGCAAGGATCCAACCGCATTGGAATAAAGGGGAACCCCGATCAGTGTCGCAACGGGAACGGCAAACCAATTCTCCTTACCGGCATATTTCACGAGCAACTCTTGAGGCGCATAACCGTGAATGAACCCGCCAATGGCAATACCAATCAACAGATAGATCCAAATTTTCTTAACGGTATCGATTGCATTTTCCTTTGCGAATTGAATGCGGTCTTTCTGGCTCTGCTCGGGAATGAACGTCTCTCCCGTTCTGATTTGATAAACGTAACCCTCCACATATCTCTCCATTTTTAACTTTCCAATGATGGAGCCGGCAACGATGGCCAAAACAACACCAACCAAAACGTAGAGAATGGCGATTTTATAACCAAAGATCGAAAACAGCATGACGAGCGAAACTTCATTGACAATCGGCGATGAAATTAAAAATGTAAAGGTAATGCCCAGCGGTATTCCGGCCTCGACAAATCCGATAAATAAGGGAACGGTGGAGCAGGAGCAAAAGGGGGATACGATGCCAAGCAGCGCAGCCAGGACACTCGCCATGCCTTGCCGTTTTCCCTGCAGCCAGACTTTCACTTTTTCCGGCGGGAAATAGCTCCGGATATAAGAAATCACAAACACCATGGAAATTAATAAGACCAGGATTTTCGTCGTATCCTCTATAAAAAAATGGAGTGCGCTCCCGAACCGGGTGTCTACAGACAGCCCCAACCAGTCCTTGACCACAAGATCGGCCAACCATTGAAACATGATCATTCCTTCTTTCTCTTCTTTGATCATAACATTTAATAATTCAGATCATTTATACATTAAATCAATTTATTTTGATATAATCATTAAAAAAATTAAGTTACGATCCCGAAACGGTGCAACAACCGCTTCCTTTTTTAGGCTTCAAAATGGGACTCGGGCGAAACAAGCAGCATAATTCTTCGGATAAAAGATGATTGACTTCACCTTCGTTTAACGAATAGTAGCTCCATGTTCCTTTCGTTTCTTTTTTGATGAGTCCGGCATCCAATAAAATTTTCAGATGATACGACAACTTGGATTGAGACAACCCTAGTTTCTCCACCAATTCACAGACACATACGGAACCGTACTGTGTCAATTCGTACATCATTTGAAGCCTTTTCTGATCGGCAACGGCCTTGTATTTCTTTTCATATTTCTCAAAAACCTGCTGCATCGCATCATTCGTCAGCATTTGTTCCGTGCTCATTTATCTCACACCCTTAAATCAAAAACATTTGATGAATGAATTATAATCGACCCGTTTTTGAAATGCAAGTGTTAAATCAAAATTAATTGATTATATCAATTTTCCAATTTGATTTTTAAATATGCCAAAAAAGCTTCCCCGGCGGCGAAAGCTTCGCAAATTCCGAAAAAGCTCCATCTTTTTTTAGCGTTTTTAATTATAAATGACTCGCAAACCTTTCCTTCACGCATCCATAACCAAATTAAATAGTACTACAGCGAAAGTTTCGGAATTCACATTTTTGATCCGATCATCTTCATTACTTTCTTTCGGTGATACAAGTAAGCGATCTGATTATGCTTCAGCCAGTAACGGATTTCATTGAGAACCCGGAGATAGATCGAACGATCCTGAGAAAGGGAAGCGGCGACACCCTTACTTGTTGAACGGGGTGGCGGAATGCGCTGGAAGGAAGTTCAGGAGCGGTTCCCGGAGGAATGAGTGGTATTGGAAGCCATGAAAGCCCATTCGGAAGGCGGGCAACGCTACATCGAGCATGTCATTGTCATTGTTTCGTTCGCGGATTCGACGTCAGCGCTCCGCCGCTACAGTGAGTTACACAGGGAAGACCCGGGGCGCGAGTATTGCTTCTTCCACACGTCTCGTCCGGAGCTGATCGCTAGGGAACGTTATGTGGGCGTTCGGTGGGCACGATGATTTTCTCAAAGAAGTATGGATTGCCTTTTGTGCCTCTCAGGATTCACTATCGAGGTCAGGTGCTCGAGCTTCGTAAGGTCCTGCTTGACACAAGATCGACGAGTACGCTGCTGAAGGCTGACATTGTGGGCGAAATCGGCATTTTTCCTGAAGGGAACGACGTCGTAGATACGATCCGGGGCGTGGGAGGCATCGAGTATGTCTACACGAAGACGTTGGATGGTGTCGAGCTGGACGGGTAGTTGGTGCCGGGCTTCCAAGTGGAGATCGGGAGTATGGAGTACGGGTTGGAGATAGCCAGGATATGGAAAACGAAAAAGCGTATAACCATGTGGTGGAGGAAGTCGCCTACAAAAGACCTACTCGGTATCGATAAAATGCACACCCGTGAACTCGGAGGAGTGTGCATAGCTTTTAATCGTTAAAAGATGGGGGCTATCATAATAACATCAACAACGTTTTTTAAGACCAACTTTACTCAGCATCCTGTAAACGGAATGCTTGCTCGATAATGGCCATTACATCATGAAGACCATCCAAGCTATCCAAAAATACCTCGACATCGCCGTTACCCCATCGACCAACATCGGTTATGTCTTTGCATATTCCTTTGGGGTCAATGACATCGGCAAACTTCATATTAACCGCCAAGCGCAGACGGGCTTTTTGAACTACAACATCAACAAAATTCGTATCCGCTTTATAAGCGATGTATAGTTTCTTGAATTCACGCCTGACAAACGTCCCAAGGTTCATGATATGGAGATTCAACTTCTCAAACAGCATTTTGTTGAAAGCGTTAATCTGGTCGTAACTGTCGAGCGTGTATTGCGGAGCGGAATCATCCTGTTTACGGTAGGTTGCAAGTTCGCTATCGGACAACGTCGGGTAAGGCCACGTCCTTTTTGCTACTTCGCCAAGCTGCGCGGCGCGTTCATTAACCTGTGACTCACCCCACGTCGTTTGGGATACGATATACTTGTTCAGGCGGAGTGCGCTCTCCCTGAACCCACCCGGCATATCGAGTTTTTCGGTGAATGACGAGTCACTCATTTCTGAGTTATACGCCGTGAGGGTAAGGTTACCTATGGTGTGCAGATACCGCTTTTGAATCTCGCTCCAACCGCTGCCAAGGGCAGACATCCAGTCAGTAGACAGGTGCGGATTTTGCGGGATAATGTGTTCGATGGTCAAGTTCTCCAAAGACACCACCGACTTGTTATCCCAGTTTTCAAGTCGCCCAAGAATGTAGCGGCAACGGTTCATATTGTATATGTCCCTCGTGAGGAACGTAGCGATGAAACGTTCATCGTTCGGAAACTCCTTGTACGAGTCGAGCAGGATAAAGAATGCCTTCACGGAGCGCAGATAATCATCCTGTCGAATGTCGTTCTTCATTGTCGCAAAGGTCTTGTTCAGCGAATTCGTTGGAATATCGCAGACAGCACGGCGCAGGACATAGCTCACGCAAAGCCGCACGATTTCCCGCAATTCCTCTATGGTTATCAAGTTTTTGTCACAGTCATCATGAACCCTTAATAGGAACGGATAAGCTACCTCCATACGGATTGCCTTCATATCCTCGTATAGAGACTTCAAGACGGCGTCGTCGCTTCTTACAAAATGCACATCTGAGTAATGCTTTGCAAAGCTGTAAATGTCTTGACAGAGGTCGCGGATGGGTAGGCCGCTGTTGTTGTGGTATGTACGGAACTCATTGTATACTTCGTTCTTTCTCGGAATTCTACCGAGTTTCATTGTAAGGTAGTCTCTGAAAAAGTTGTCCAGCAACTCGCTCTGATGTTCGTAATCAAAGAGCAATTCGGTCGGTCTCCAGATGTTATTGTATACATCCGTCTGTGTCGCGGAGTCCAACCCCATCAGGAGATGATTGCGGATAAGGTCGGAATCCTTCAAGTCCATACCCGTAGAGTTCAGACTCTCGAATATTGCTTGAGGGTCGTCGTACTGGCGGTCGAGGACGATATCCACGATTTGCAGCTTGCCGATAGCATCGTACAAATCGGAGGGTGTTATCTCGCCCTTCCCGATTTGCCCTGAGAAAAAGGCGTAGTTGTCCAGAACGCGGGATTTCAGGCTGCCGGGTATCGGCGCACCCTCAATCTTCTTTATCAAGGCGTCTCTGTCGGACTGGGTAAGAAGCAGCTTGTATTTCGCACTGCCCGTTTCGTACTGATTCAACAGCAGAGTGTCTGTGATTTTATTTGGGTTCACCCCACAGTCTTCATTTGCCGCCGCATAGTCACGCAAGGCGACAAGAAGCAAGGTCAACGTGGTCAGGCGTTGTTGACCATCAATAATCATTGCCAAGGTTGACCCTGCCGCCGAATCCTCGTCGATGCGGACAATCGAACCGACGAAATGACCCTCTCGGCGCGTGGTGTGGAGGTTGACAATGTCGCTCCAAAGGCGGGCGCACTGCTCTTTTTCCCAACTATAAGTTCTTTGATACAACGGTATCAGGTATTGGCACGTCCCGCCAAGGTATTTGTAGATATTGCTTTTGAAAGCGTTCATTCCCATAGCCCTCCCTAATTATCCGTCCACATCTCGCATTGACCGATGACGGTGGCGATTGCGTCTTCCATGCCCTCTGGCGGATATTTGTATTTCTTCAGCAATTTCTTGACCATTCGTCGCATACCGGCGCGAGCGGATTCCTTCTTCTGCCAGTCAATGGTTCGATTTTTACGAAGCATATCCGCAAGTTCGCGGGTCATCGCAACGAGTTCCTCGTTCTGGTAGACATCTTTCACGGCTTCGGGACGGGTCAGAGCATCGTAAAATGCCAATTCCTCGTCAGAAAGTCCCAACGAGTCACCCTCTGCTTGGGCGTTTGCCATGTCTTTTGCCATTTTCATCAGTTCGGCGATGACTTCCTCGTTGGAGAGCATTCCGTTCAGGTATGATTTCATCGCACGGGAAAGCATTTCAGAGAACTTTTCGCTCTTGACGAGGTTCGTTCGCCTGTATAAGGAAACCTGCTCGGCGAGAAGTTTTTTCAATATTTCGACTGCGATGTTCCGCTCCTTCATCTTGGCGATTTCTTCAAGGAACTTCGGGTCGAACAACGAGAAGCCCGTGTCCACGTCCGAGAACAAATTGATAACGCCCTCGCTCTGGATACTCGCTTTTAGCAGTTCGTTAATCCGAGCATTGATTTCTTTCAGAGACAGAGGCTTACCCTCGCCTGTTATGCGGGTGAGAAGTGTCCGAACCGCTTCAAAGTAGGCAGCCTCAAACCGCTGTTCAGCGGTCAAGAGCGAACGACAGAGGGACAATGCCTGACGGAGTAGCATTGCTTCTTTTATAAAAGACTCACGTTGTTTTTCACTATCCGTGCCGGACAGGAAGTTTACACCGCCCGTGATTGTCTTGGCACGGACAAGGTCACTCTCCGTGGTCATAAACGCCGAGTATTCGAAGCCGTGGAACAGACTGCGGCAGACCTCCAGTTTCTCAATAAACTTCGGCAGGGCGGTTTTGGCGATGTCGGTATCGCCGTAGTTGTTTTTATCGCGATTGGTGTAGTCGTTCATCGCCTGTTTTAATGCCGAAGCGATGCCGACATAATCGACCACTAAGCCGCCTTCTTTATCTTTGTAAACCCGGTTGACGCGGGCGATTGCCTGCATAAGGTTATGTCCCGACATGGGCTTGTAAACATACATCGTGGCGAGAGACGGCACATCAAAACCCGTCAGCCACATATCCACAACAATGGCAATTTTCAGCGGGTCGTCGTTGTCCTTGAACTTTTTTGCCATTTCGTCGCGGCGGCGTTTGTTGCCGATAATGCCGCGCCATTCTTCGGGGTCTTTGTTACTCTCGGTCATCACCACACCGACTTTGTCTGTCCATTCGGGGCGCAGTTCAAGTAACCTACGGTAGATGCCCATAGCGATAGCACGAGAATAAGCGACTATCATCGCCTTGCCCGTCAGTTCATACTGGCGGTTTTCCTCATAGTGTTTGATGATGTCATCGCACAGGCCGGCGATGGTTTGCTCCGCGCCGAGTATAGATTCCATCTGACCGAGTTCCTTTTTGCTCTTTTCAATGGCATAATCCTCTGCGTTCTGCGCCATAATGTCGTACTCCGCATCGATAAGCCGCAGGATGTCATCGTCCAGTTTCAGGTGTATAACGCGGCTCTCGTAATAGACAGGGCGAGTCGCACCGTCTTCCACAGCTTGGGTCATATCGTAGATGTCGATGTAGTTGCCGAACACCTCGATGGTGGAGCGGTCTTTGCTGGATATAGGCGTTCCCGTGAAACCTATGTAAGTCGCATTGGGTAAGCTGTCACGGATAATACGAGCCGTTCCGAGTATAACACGGCCGGTTTTCGCGTCCACCCGTTCCTCTAAGCCGTACTGTCCGCGATGGGCTTCGTCCGCCATAACGATGATATTGCGGCGGTCAGAGAGGGCTTCGGAGGATTCCTCAAATTTCTGCATCGTGGTAAAGATGATGCCGTTGGCTTGCCGTCCGGCCAGCAATTCTTTCAAGTTAACACGGCTTTCAGCCTGTTGGGGTGTTTGGCGCAAGAACGCCGAACACTTGGCGAATTGCCCGAATAGCTGGTCGTCAAGGTCGTTGCGGTCGGTGAGGACAACGATAGTTGGTGAGTTCAACGCTTCTTGCAACAGATGGGCATAAAACACCATCGACAGCGTCTTACCACTGCCTTGGGTATGCCAAAATACACCGCCCTTGCCATCTGTTTCTGTTGCGTGAGCGGTGGAGGCAGCGGCTTTCCGCACGGCGAAATACTGGTGGTATGCGCCGAGGATTTTCGCATCGCCCGAAAAACAAATGAAGTTCTTGATAATATCAAGTAGTCGCACTTTGTCGAACATTCCCTCAATGAAGGTGTCGAATTGGGCATACTGCGTGTTTTCGTAGCTGCCGTCTTTCGTTTTCCACTCCATGAAGCGATCTTCGCCCGCCGTGATGGTTCCCGCCTTGGAAATGGCGAGGTCGCTCATCACGAGAAAAGCGTTGTAGACAAACAGGGACGGTATCTCGTGCATATAGTTTCGCAATTGCAAGAACGCCTCGGAAGCGTCGGTTTCCTCACGGGAGGGCGATTTCAATTCAAACACGACCACAGGCAGACCGTTTAAAAACACGATAATATCCGGGCGTTTCTCGCTGTTCTCTGTGATTGTCCATTGGTTGGCAACGGTGAACGTGTTCCGCTCCACGTTCTCGTAATCCACGAGATACACAAGTGACGACCGCTGCTCTCCATCGTGAAAATAGTTCACCGACACGCCGTTTTGGAGGTAGTCCATAAACTGAACATTCTTCTGATGGAATGTACCGCCCTCGAAATTACGCAGCTTATAAATCGCTTCGGACAACGCAGCTTCCGGCAGTTTGGGGTTGACCCTCCGCAGGGCGGGTAGAAGCTCGTCCGTATAGAGAGGGTCGGAATAGTCGCGCGCCAAGTCCGGCGCATAAACATAGCTGTAGCCTAAGGTGTCGCGAAAGACCTCTATAACGGCATTTTCAAATTTCGCTTCTGTAAATGTCATGTGACCACCTCCTCTGGTAATTCTCGAACCGCTCGAAGGGCTTTAGGTAAGCACGCTTGATAATTCGCCAGCATCATCTCAAACTGTCCCTTTGATATAATGTTGCCCGTCGGATGTCCGCTGTCATTTCTGGTTTGGCGAATGATATCGAGGAAATTAAAATTAAGCGAAACATTCTCAAATCCATATTTTTCAAACACTTTAGGACGGGCTTCAAAACGCTTCATCAATTCGGATAAGCGGACAGAAGCAACTTTTGCTTTAATCACTTTTTGCTCGAATTGTTCTTGTTCAGCTTGCGTACCGTTCATCTTGAGAAACTCATAAAAGGCGAGGCTTAATTCAAGAAGTAATAGTTCGGCAGAGCAACCGAGCATAACTGTCGCAGATAACATATTATCAGCATATCCGTTTTCGCACGCTTCAAATAAATACTTCTTTTGTATTTCTGAAATATCATCGCTGCCCACTAAATATTTCATAAAACTTGTGAAGACGCTATTTTGTTCAACGATGACCTTTCGTTCTTCGTAAGCTATCTCTTCAAGGTTAATTGCTAATGCGCCCACTCTATTGATGCCCAAATAGTAGTACGCATCATCATCTTCATAAATGTCACAAGCAATGTTCGAAATTTCCTTCAAATGCGTTTCGACTTCTTTACGAAAGGAAATCGGAACCTTGAGGTTGGAATATAGTTTTCTCTGATAGGACACAATTCCCGAAAACTCCCACTGAGGGTCGTAGTTGAATTTTGACACGCTCAAAATGTTAGCAAGTTCAGTTTTACCGTCTTGCTTCAAAACAGCGATAATTGTGGCTAACATTTGATTTTCTGTTACTGTATAATCCATATTACCCTCCCTGTGGTAAATCATCATTTAGCATCGCTGAGGTCGGAAACTAACAGTTCGCCAGACATCAGGCGGGGTAAGAGCATATCGCGCAAGACTGCAAGGTGGGCGTTTTCTGTCCGAACAGCCACTTGCTTTTCGACAACTGGTTTCAACAGTTGTGAAAATCTTTGCAAGGTGTGCACGTCAGGTAACATACAATCCATGGCTTTTAACCTCTCACGTGGTAAATCAGTCTGGCCTGTACTACCAGAAGCCATTGCTGCAAACTCGCTTTCTCGTTGTAAGCACCACTGGCCAAGAAAAAATACGAGATCTTCTTTGATAGGACGTACTATTGTAATATGAGAATCAACTGTGTAATTGGAAGCACTCAAAAAGAACTGTGCGGCTCTTCCAAGTGTTCCTTCACCAGTGGAGTTTATAAGGATATCTCCGTATTGAAGCCATTTCTCGTTGACACGTTTCGGTTGGTGTCTCCGGACAAGGCTCAAATCAATCGTTTTATTCCTGATGCATTTTTGATTGATTACAATCTCCGGACTGTTTTCATCGTATTGCGGGGTGATACCTTTGGCAACCATTGAACACAATGCATTAAGAGTTGTGAGCGTCCAACCTTCAGGCATTTTCCCGTCCCAAGGTTCGAAATCTACGAACCACGACTTGAAAATCGCTTGTGCTATTTGCTCTAAATGATGATTTATCTTTGTGTTGTTGGCGATTTTGTCGTCAATGGCGTTCATCGTCGCGGCTATTTCCCGTTGCTCTGGAATCGGTGGTATTCTCACATCTAAAGCCGCCAGTTCAGAGAATGTAATTTGCGGAAATGTCCCCGACCGTGTTTCAGCCAGCAATTGAAGCTGCTCGATAATCTCGTCAGATTTCAGTACCTGAAAAAGAAACTGTGGCAACACCTTATCGTTGGCACGAATCACCATAAGTTTTGTTGAGGCGACGTAATCGTCCGATTCAAAGTCAACGTAGGCAAAACGGCGGTTCTTAGGGCGTATTTCAGAGTACAATATATCGTCCCGTCGGAAGGACTTTTTGAATTGCCCTCGCAGATTCTCATTCGGGACGTATTCGTGGTTCGTCACTTTGCCGTCCAACACGTCCGAGGTATTTATCAGGATAACCCTATCCTGTTGTTTGCGAAAAGTAAGAGATACACTTTCACAAACTTCGCCTAACCTCATATCATCCGCCTCCTTATCCAATGAATTTCCTGTGCGAATTTTTAACATTCGTCTGATTGACCATCGCATAATGCATGGTCGTATCTATCTTTACATGACCAAGTAAACGTTGTACTTGCTCAATGGGCATTCCTTTATCAATGGCTCGCGTGGCGAGTGTCCGCCGGAACTTATGCGGATGTACCTTCTGTATATCCGCCCGCTTGCCGATTTCACGAAGCCGCATTTCCACGCCGCCTATGAGCAACCGATCGCGGGGCATTGTTAATGACACAAATAGTGCCGGGTTGTCGTCGTCACGGCTGTCAAGGTAGTTAAGCAGGTGGATTTTCGTTCGGGCATCGAAGTAGACCACCCGCTCGCTGCCGCCCTTGCCGAACACCACGCACTCCCGCTCGTGGAAGTTGATATCCTCGCGGTTTAATTGAACCAGTTCGCCAACGCGCATTCCCGTTGAAGCGAGCAGGTCTATCATCGCTAAGTCGCGGATTTCCTCCGTCGCATCGCGGAGCAATTCCAAGCCCTCATCGGAAAAGGTCTCCTTGATGGTCTTTTCCGTTTTCACTTTACGAATACGCCTCACAGGGCTTTTGAGGATATAGTCTTCGTCCTCCAGCCACCCAAAGAAGCTGCTGAATATGCGCCGCATATTGTCAATCGTGACCTTGCTTGAGTTTCGCTCTTTCTGGTAGTTCGCAAGGTAACCGCGCAGGTTATCAGTATTGACTTCCCGAACGGGCTTGTCCACGGTGTCGAGCATTGCACGGATGGTCGCATCATAGTATTTCAGCGATTTTTCCGAACAGCCTTCAATGCGTTTTGCGGCTATAAACACTTCGAGCAACCCTCCATTCTCGGCGGTTTTCTGTGGTTCTGAGATTTTTCGTTCCGTAACTTCCACATTGTGGAGGCTGTGCGTCAGCACCCGCCGTAGTTCCTCTAATTGCGTCGTATTAAGCATCGACGCCATGCTTGCCTGAATCTCAGTAATAAGTCTATCCTTCATGTTTCCTCCTGCCTTTCGGTAAAATTTAGGTTTGTTACGGCAGGAGGAGTGATAAATCATCATTTAGAGCAGATGGCACAGGCCATTTTCAAGTCGTGGTTTGTGGATTTTGAACCGTTCGGCGGTGAGATGCCACCCGATTGGCGGGAAGGCACAATTTCAGATTTAGGCAATGTTATTGGAGGTAGTACACCTTCAAAAGCGAAGCCTGAATATTACACCGAACACGGCATCGCTTGGATTACGCCCAAAGATCTGTCTATCAACAAAAACAAGTTTATCGCCCACGGAGCGGATGATATCACAGAACTCGGGCTTCGTAACAGCAGCGCACGACTTATGCCAAAGGGAACGGTTCTTTTCAGTTCCAGGGCACCTATCGGCTACATAGCTATTGCGAGCGGAGAGGTCTGCACTAATCAGGGCTTTAAGTCCATCGTCCCAAAAGATAGTGTTGGCACAGCTTTCATTTACTATTTCCTGATCGAGAACCTCCAAACCATTGAAAACATGGCATCGGGTTCGACTTTCAAAGAGATTTCGGGTAGTACGATGAAGGGCATACCCGCCGTTATTCCTGATGTGGACACGCTTTGCCGTTTTCAAGAGGAATGCACCCCCATATTTGAGAAGCAAGAACTTCTGGAAGCGGAGAACGCCCACCTTGCCGAGGTGCGAGACTCGCTCTTACCCCACCTGATGTCCGGCGAGCTGTCAGTTACAGACTTCTAAGCCGCTAAATGATGATTTATCTTCCTATTTTCAGCAATTCGCGCATCAAGGGCGGAGAGCGTATCGGCAATCCCAATCTGTATGTCAAGCGGCAAGTCAGGGACTTCATACCGCATTATTGCGCCTTTGTCGCCGCGAGGCATCTTCGTTCCCTTTGCCGTAGCGGTGGCGTAATCAAAGAAGTTGTCATCCGACAGCAAGTAGTAGAGGAAGCCCGGATTGCAACTATCCTTTGCCCTCAATACCAAAACGTCGTTTGAACAGCCGCCATCGCGGTCGGCAAACCATATCTTGCGGAAGTACGGACGGATGTTGGACACCAACACGTCCTCCGCTTGATAGGCTTGTGTCTGCGAAACGGTCGGCAAGCCTGCCGAGCGGGTAATACCCTCCTTGTTCGGAAGCATATTCTCCGTGGAGATGTAGCTATCCAAATCCAAGTCGGCGACGGCAACCCGTCCGTCAGCAAAAGCACAAAGGTCAGAGAGTTTAGATGTCATAGCCTATCGCCCCCAGTCTTTTGCGGATTTCGTCCTCCAGTTCGTGGGAACGCTTGAACATCTCGGATAGTTCGCCCGTCAACCGCGCCATTTTCTCCTCAAAGGGCTCGCCGTCGTCCTCCTGCTCCTCAATACCGACGTAACGTCCCGGCGTGAGGATAAAATCCTGCTTGGCGATTTCCTCCGTGGTAACGGCGGCGCAGAAGCCCTTCACGTCTTCCAATGTCCCGTCGTCGAACGCTTGGAATGTGGCGGCAATCTTGGCGATGTCCTCTGTGGTCATTTCGCGCAGGCGGCGGTTGACCATCGTCCCCATCTTGCGGGCGTCAATGAACAGCGTCTTGCCCTTTTGCTTCTTGTTCCGGCTGATGAACCAGAGCGACACAGGAATCTGCGTGGTGTAGAACAACTGCGTAGGCATTGCGATAATGCCCTCCACGAGGTCGTCCTCCACGATTTTACGCCGAATGTCGCCCTCGCCGCCGCTCTGGGATGACAGCGAGCCGTTAGCAAGCACCATGCCGATTTTGCCATTTGGGGCAAGGTGGTAAATCATATGCTGAAGCCATGCGAAGTTGGCATTGCCGGATGGCGGCAAACCATACCGCCACCGCTGGTCGTCGTTCAACGAGCCGTCGTTCCAGTCCGAGAGATTAAACGGTGGATTGGCAAGGATGAAGTCGGCTTTCAACGTCGGGTGCAGGTCGTTGTGGAATGTGTCGGCGTTATAGCCGCCGAGGTCTGCTTCGATGCCGCGGATAGCGAGGTTCATCAAAGCCATTTTACGGGTGGTCGGGTTGGCATCTTGCCCGTAGACCGAGAGGTTTCCGATGTTACCCGAATGGTTCTTTACGAAGTCCGTGGACTGCACAAACATACCGCCCGAACCGCAGCACGGGTCGTATACGCGTCCTTTGAACGGCTTAAGCACCTCAACAAGCGTTCGCACCACGCAGGATGGCGTGTAGAATTCACCCGCCCGCTTGCCCTCCTGCTCCGCGAACTTGGCGAGACAGTATTCATAAGTACGACCCAAGATATCCTTGTCCGTACCATGTTCTATCATCTGAATGTTAGTAAACAGGTCAACGACATTTCCGAGACGACGCTTGTCCAGTTCATCGCGGGCATAGTTTTTCGGTAGTATGTCTTTCAGTCGCTTGTTCTCTTTTTCAATCGCCCGCATAGCGTCATCAATAACAGTACCGATTTCCTCTTTGTGGGCGGCTTCGGATATGATGCTCCACCGTGCCGAAGGCGGCACGAAAAACACATTGACTTCGGCGTATGCGTCCTTGTCTTCCACATCGTCATCATCGGCTTCCAGTTCAAGGTAACGCTCATCGAACTTGTCCGAGATGTATTTAAGGAAGATAAGTCCCAGCACGACGTGCTTATACTCCGCTGCATCCATATTGCCACGTAGAATATCAGCCGCCGCCCAGATTTGCTGTTCGAAGCCGATGCTTGCTGTGTTGCTGCCTTTTGTTATAGCCATTTAATCGCCCTCCTGTTCATCCGGCTCTATTTATTTCCATAATATCGGAGGTGTCGCACTCCAGAGCCCTACATATTTTCACGAGAATATCAGTATTCACATTCTCGCCCTTGGCAAGTGTAGCTACCGATGTAGAACTAATTCCGGCAACCCGCTGTAAATCCAACTTTCGCATATCCTTATCAATGAGTAACTTCCACAGTTTTAAATACATATGCCCATCTCCTCTACGTTTAAGCTAATGAACAGCTTAGAAGTCCGGATGCTCCCAATGCACAAATTATAAATACGACAAAACCGGACAACATTCCTGCTTTATCATCTTATGCTGATGTCGGTTGCAACCTGGGAAGAAGTGTTTGTGGCGGTTTCCAAAACTGAGTTTCCATTCTTTATAGTAGCTGTAGCCACGACTATATATGTGCCCCGAAGTCTACCGCATTCTTTACAATGAAACATAATATCGTTCTCGTATGGTTCTGAGGAAGATTATCTCACGGGCTTAATTCTCTTGATAGATGTGCAGGGTTTGACGCTGCCATCAAGTGGTGAACAAACGATCATTTACCGTTCGCAAAATGCGGCCTGCCAAACATCACTTGCCTTTCCCAATCAAACAGATTGCGATACACCACTTGCCCTCGGGTGGAGGAAGCGTCCACCACTTTCCCGTCGCCTGCGTAAATCCCGACGTGCGTTATATCCATAAATCTGCCGTTGCGCTCGTAGCTCCAAAATACAAGGTCACCCGGAACCATATCCACCGCGCTGACGGTCAGGTCATTCTCAACGGAGAATCTGGCCTGTTCCGCTGCGGTTCGCGGCAAGTTAATGCCAAACTGCCGATAAACTCGTTGAACCAGATAGCTGCAATCCGTAAAATTGTCCTGCCCGGCCTTCAGTTGGCTGTACGGATCGCCTAGACGAGTCAGCGCCATTTGACGGCCTCACTGCCCAGTACGCCTTCGGGCAAATGCTGTTGAACCCATTCAAACTGCTCCGGCGTTAAGCCACTATCCGCTACTTTGCCTAATATTGCGAACATCATCGGTCGGAACTCTGCGGACAGCATTTCTTTCATCAAATCCATCTGCTCGTTTGTAAAATGATATGCCTCTGCTTGTTGCTCCGCAGTTCTGCTATTGACGGTAATATGAAAAATGCGCTCATAGCTTGTCGTCGTCTCTTCGCTGGCGCTTCCGTCCTCATGCTGAACCGTAACCGTTTCCGAATGTTCAATCGTTTCAACATGGGATTCCAGCTGATTCATCTCCCAGAATACCTCATGGATGATACCGATTCTTGTAACATCAAGTGTTGCTACATCCATTCCGTTTTCTGTATCCATTACCGTCTTCACAGCAAAGATGGCTATAATATCCATCCAATTATCGATTCGCGTGTTGTCTGCACTATCAGTATAATGGATCTCCACCCGGTCTACGTTTCCAGCTGACTGCTGGATTTCTTCCAGCTTTGACTCAAATTCAGCGTCCATCTCCTGAACGATTCGAGAAAGCGGCTTTACATCAGCATCCGTATTTTCGCCGGATACGAAAATACCAAATGGAGAGGAAATGACGGCGGCTATCGCCATCACTATGCACAGCAATACAATCGCTGTACTGCTGATCCCCAAAAGCGCCGTCAATCCTTTGACAAGCATCGCGGCGGCTCTTACAACCATTTTAATGATACGAAGATTAAGTCTCGCGGCTGCTTGCGCCCTTTGAAGGGTGCGGCGAGTTGTCATCGCCATTTGCGCAGCCCGCTTTGCTGTCTCTACGGCGTTCATTTTCGGTTCCGCGCGATCCACTTTTTGAACCTGTCCCAGCCGCTGCCACGTTTTGATAAACGGCGACAATGTTTTGAACGTTCGTTCTTTTCGCTTGATCGTTTGACCTGCTATTTCAGATACGAGCGCATTACGACGAGGCGCACGTACATTTGCTGTATGCGATGGCGCGGCGGCGCGTGTCTTTTTCCCGGCTGGTTTATCGTCTTGTTTCGAAACCAGGTCGGGAATCCTGTCTTTGCGAGAACGATGCGAAAGCCGGGCATTGGCCCGGCTCCGTATAAAGCGTTGTTTTCCTGATTGTTGATCTGAACGCAAAAGATATTTGCCATCAATCGGCTTACGGAGACGCATTCTGCGAGCTTGCCGAGATGTGGACATAACCAAAAGTTTAGGATTCGTGTCAACGAGGCTGTTTCTCGGGACACTATCACCGGTTGGTAACGCCTGCTTTTTTAGAATGTGTCGAATCGATCTGCTGCTGACACGCATGCTCATTCCCATTTGAGTACGCACCATTTTCTTCATGGTCGATTCGGAGCTGTGCTGTGCATATGCTACGGGAGTTTGAGCATGCGCTTTGTCATGATCTGCCTGCCGCTCAGCGCGAACGCTTGAACGCTTCACGCGCTCCATCACTTTGGGGAGCTTGTCCAACTGTTTGATGTCCCTTGCCACAGTTCTCATTTTGATTTTCTTCATTATCCGACTTCACTCCCGTCAAAAGCAGTCAATTAGCGAAGTTGCTCCGTCCGCCGTTTCAAAATCTGATCATGACTGCGGCAAAATTCCGGATAACGAAGGTGGATCGCTTCAAAAAAATAAGGGGTGTAACCGCATGCAAACAACTCGTTTGGAGCGGAATAGCGTTCCGCACCTTCCTCTGTCCAGCCGTTCCACAGATTAAAGGCAAGTCGGCTCACGCGAATGGAACTGCTCGTTTGCCAAGAGGCCGCGAGCCCTTCGGGCTTAATGCCCCCATGAGAAAAATCGAACAAATCGCGGATATGCTTGCGGGTTTCTTGGGAAATTCCAAGCGTATAGAAAAGCGCCCGGTGGTAGCTGTCGCTGCATTTCCTTTCATTCAGCATCTGATAGTAGAAACATTCGTGCTCTGCATCGTAAAATCGACCAGGATCCATCCTTACATGCCCCTCTCATGGAAAATGAGCGGCTGGCAACAACTAAACCAGCCGCCGTCGGAACAAGTCCCTCTTACCTATCTGTTCATTTTCGCAGCAAAATCGGACCCTTGGACGAACCGAGATTCACATGTTTTTGAGAATGCGCTCCATTTGCTTCAAGCCACGCTCAATCGACTTGCGAACCGCCCGCTCATCAACCTGCTCTGCCTCGGCAATCGACACTTTGCTCATGCCCAAGAAGAAGTGGGCATAGATGCGCCTGAACGATTTTTCCGGCAACTCACACATGGCTGCATAAAGCTGTTGCTTAGTAATCTTGTGCTCGTAATATTCCTCTGGGGAAATCGAAAAGAAAAGCGCGTCATGCTCGATCCCGTCGTTCCGATCCAGCGAGTAGTACGCCCGATGGCGATACGTGCGCAGTTTGTATGCGCTTTCATGCAGATCAAAACGGCGGATTTCCTGCGCCACTTCTTCATCGAGATCGACCCACACGTCCGTTTTCAAAAAGGGATACATATCCCGCAAATTCATCCGTTTCATTCTCGTCCCTCCGTTCTGGTTTGTTGGCAAACCAAAACAGAGGGAGGAGAGCGGCAGCCGACGCTTCCTAACAAACGCTGGCGTACAGCTTCAAGAGACAAAAAAGACTTTGCCGCAGCGCATACCAGCGCTTAATCGCGGCAAAGTCCCAAAGTGAATTTCGTTGATTGATTCGTAGACAAACCCGTAGACAGCTCATCAAAAGCTTGCATTCGGCTATTGCATGCGACAAAGGATACTGCATACCAATGCCCTCCTCACATGGCAACACACGTCGTGAGGAAAAGTTCGCTTGTCTAGTTGTCGGTGTTGTCATTCGTTGAATTAGTTGTTAATCAAATCAAGCTCTCCTTTACTTTCGGGTTTTGCTGTATTCATCTTTTCGCTCCTTAAAGCGTCCATGACCACAAATTCCACATTCGTTGAATTAGAAGCTTTTCATCGTTCTCAAAACTCCTGCCTCCCAGTGAACGACAAAAAGGACACCACCCTATATCGGCAGTGTCCAATTGCTGTCGATAGGGCAACCCGGCGATCATCGCATTAATATGCATTAGACCCGTGGCTTTGCGTCCCTGTCTTTCGAGCAGGTTTGCCATTTTTCCTAATTGTTCGACTGCATCTGTCTACATCTACTTCTTTTAAGTCGCAACGTCTACAGTATGTTACCTATCGTTGCTATCACTGCTCTGAAATACTCCTCCTCTTTAATCCTCTGTCGAACAATTGCAAAATTCTAGATGCTACTTTGCATACACTTCGACACATAGTGCCGTTTTCCCTCTTTTTACCATGTTTTCCATGGGAAAAAGTACCCACATTTCGCCCGTGATTTAGTCATAAAAGCGGTAAGTAACAACCTTATTATGAAGACCCTAGTTCCCCGATCATGCGTAACAAGGATTAGGCGAAAGCCAAGTATCGTCATGGAATTTTTGACCCGAATCGCACCAGGTCTTCAAAAGATAAATTTTGTATATTACTACGAAACGCAAGCCTGCGGCTGGATTTACTATAGCTCCCCCGGCTTCGTCGTCATCAGCCGATACAGCTTCGTGTTGCGCGGGAACTTGTCGGTGAACGGCACGAGGGAACTGCCGACCTTCATCAATCCGTTCCCGGCGTCAACGTTCGTGATGTAGGACAGTTGCAAGTCCGAAATGTTCAATAGCTCTGCAAGCTCCACGCGGTCAGTGCTGGCCTGATTCAGCATGACGATGAACTCGCTGTTCGCGAGCATTGTGCGGGCGGTGTGGCTTTGCAGCAGATCGTCAACGTTTTGCGTAATGCCCGTACAAAAAGCGCCATACTTTCGGACGCGCTTCCAGAGCGTGAACAGAAAGTTGGCGCTATATTCGTGCTGGAACAACAGATAAATTTCATCGATGAAGATGAATGTGTTTTTGCCTTTGGCGCGATTTTGCGTAATTCGGTTCAAAATGTTGTCCAGCACGACCAACATACCGATGGGCAGAAGCTGCTTGCCCAAGTCGAGAATGTCATAGCAGATAAGGCGATTATGCACGTTGACGTTGGTCGGCTGAGCGAACGTGTTCAGACTGCCGGACGTGAATAGTTCAATCGCCAGCGCGATGTCCTGCGCTTCCGGCTCCGCTTGCTTGAGCAGTTCTGCGCGAAAATCTTGCAACGTCGGCGGCTCGCCCTTATAGTTGCTTTGCAAATATTTACGATACACAGCAGCGGTGCAGCGGTCGATGAGCGACTTTTCCTTGGCTCCAAGCTGATGCCCGCCGATCAACTGCTCGCACAGCGAGAGGACAAATTCCGATTTAAGAATGATCGGATTCGCGCCGTCGCCGTAGTCTCGGTTCATATCCATCGCATTGATATGATTAGGTGACGTGGCAGAGATGTGAATCGTCTCGCCGCCCAGCGCGTTCACCAGAGCAGAATACTCGCGTTCCGGGTCGATCAGAATGATATCGTCGTCGCTCGCAAGCATTTGGTTGACGATTTCCCGCTTGGCAGTGAAGCTTTTGCCGGAACCTGAAACGCCGAGAATGAAGCTGTTGCCGTTCAGCAGTTGCTTGCGATTGGCGACGATCATATTTTTGCTGATGACGTTTTGCCCATAGTAAATGCCGCCCGGATGCATGATCTCCTGCGCTCGAAACGGGATGAACACAGCCGTGCTTTCAGTCGTCAGTGTTCGTAAAGCATGTACCTTTCGCAAGCCGTAGGGTAAAACGGTGTTCAGCCCATCCATTTGTTGATACGTCAGCGTGGCGAACTGACACAGATGCTTTCGGGCGGTGGTGAGTAGCGTCTCCGTATCGCTGTCAAGCTGTTCTTTGCTTTCGGCGACATGCACCATCGTGAGCAATCCGAACATCATTCGTTGGTCACGGGTCGTCAGGTCGCTTAGAAATTCCTTGCTCTCTTTGCGCTGTTGCTCCATGTCGTAAGGGACGACGGCGGAGAAATTGTTGTTACGATTTTGCCGCCGCTGCCAATTCGTAATGTTTGTCTCTACTCCAAGCAGACGACTTTCCACCTCGCGGACAGCTTCATCGGTCGGAATCGGAATAACATCGAGCGAGAGCAACAAGCTACGGTTCAAGTCGCAAAGCTCCGCCACCATGCTGTCCTTGATGTAGCTCGCATATTCCCGCAGGAAGATGACGCGTCCGTAATAGTTCCCCATCCGAAAATGATCGCTTGCAAACTCGAATGTGTCCGGGCAAATGTAGTCCTTGAAGCTATGCCCTTTGCGCATCGTCTCCGGCAGATCGAATCGAAAGTGCACTTCCTCGCCAACCCGAAAAAAGTCATGGAGAATGCGCAGGCGGTCGGTGGCATCGAGTTCCGTACATTTGGAGCCAAGACGAGAGAAATGTGCCATCAACTCTGTACCAACCCTTGCGAAATAGTTGTGGGCTTCGTCCACGTTCTTTTTCACGACGGATATGGTGATGTACTTCTCCTGAATCGTGCCGTTCGCGCCCGTCGCTTTGCCAAGCAACATATCGTTATATTCCCGCCGATACGTATCCATCTCGTCCTCGCGAAGCGGAATGAGAATGGAGCTTTCCACGTCCGCCTGATTGAGTCGCCGATTATGAATCGTGATCTTCGTTGTTGCGCCGCTGTCGAACGAATTGAGCAGATCAGAGTAGGAGAGGAACATTGTTTCCTTGTCTTCTTTGGACGCGACGGCGTAGTTGATGTCCTCAAATCGAAACGACTTGGAGAATTTGTTGCCGACAGCAAAAATCCCGTCCGGCCAAATGGCGCGGATCGGGATTGCTTGTTGCACGCTTTTCGGGATGACGAACGGTTCCTTGTCCTGCTTGATTGTGCGCCTAAGCGTCTTAATCATTGCGCTTCATCCTTTCTTGCCCGCTGATACATGCCACTCCGCAAAGCTTCGTAATAAATGTTCGTCGAGCGGAAAACAAGACGTCTGGGCATAAGAAATTCGGATTTCACATACGCCCACAGCAGTTGTTCGGCGGTCATGCCGTGATAGCGGATAAAGCCCAGCGCGGCGCAGGGCGCTGCCCCCAAGATGCACATCCAACTGAGCGTTTCCAATCCGAAGTGACTGCGCAAGCAGAAGTACAGCCCAATCGCCATAATGACCGCCAGAACAGAAAAAAAGAACTGCCGCAAGGACAGTCCGAAGAACAAGCTTTCCGTATAGTCCCGGATTTCCCGGTTGATTTTCACTTCCACTTTCATCCCTCCAGGATCAGTAATCTACGCCTCAGGCTCGTTGCGATCAGATTCGACTGGTGTGTCGTCATCAAACAAAACAGAAGGACTCAATAAGGCCACGGCAAGCTGTATGCCATCTTTCATCCCTTGCAAGTATAACCATTCATTAATAATCGCTTGCTTAAAATGGATCTTGTCCTCCCAATTTGCAAACTCCGGCATGCGCCCAACGTCCATGCCAGCAAACAAGGCTTGGAATGCCTTGCTTTCTTCAGCACGAATACGATTCAATTCAGGGTGATATTCGATTCGCGCAGAAACATCATCCAATCGGCCTTGAATGGCTTGCCGAAACCACGGTGGAAAATCCATGACCACGCCTCCTCCCAACCAAGCTCTAACGATGCTCTTGTCCCCTCTTAACCGCTCTGTGACGATAAAATTGGATAACCAACTCGTCTACCTTCTGGCTTTGGGCCTGAACGGCTTCATTTTCTCCAAGCGGGATTCCTTGCTCAAGCGATTTTTGGCCCAGTTCATTCAGCCTTTGCTTTTCTGCCTCAAAGTGTCGCGGTAGCTCCTTCATCGGCTAACCCCTGTCTCCTCTCATAAGAACCTCCCTGACTTTACTGGGTGCAAATGATCGCGTTTTTAATGCGAAAATCGGTTTATTTCATATTAATGCGATATTCGCATTAAAACAAGGCTGTCCTCGCATACAATTTTTATTAAATGAGAGGTGACAGCAAATGAAGCACCGAAAGGAGCCACCGGGTAACAAAAATATTATTGGCACACGAGTTGTAGCAATCCGAAAGGCCAAACGAATGAAGCAGAAAGAATTTCTCGCCAGATTGCAAACGGCGGGGCTCGACATCAGTCCCACCAGCCTTTCGCGTCTGGAAGGTCAGTATCGGCTTGTCCAGGATTACGAGGTCGTGGCGATTGCCAAAGCGCTGGATGTTTCCGTCCGGGAATTGTTGGGCGAAACGCCGGAGTGATCATACTTTCGTGATCCGACAATAGCTCGACGTGTGAGACAAGCGCCATCGCTACAGCCCCATCATTTCCCGCACGACGCGATCCGCCATTTTCACCGTGCCGACGAGAACGAGCATGTTAAAAATCAATTCCCCGATATACGTCCATACCATTGTGACCGCGCCCGCGCTTTCATCAACTGCCGGGGGAGCGGCGACAAAGGCGGAGTAAATGATGCAGGCGAGTACGATCACCGCCCCTTCCAAACAAGCCGCCGCATACCCTTTCAGAAACGACTTGCCGATGTTTTGGCTTGGTTCCCCGGCAAAGCTGGACAGTGGAACGGGAGCAATTGCCGTATACAAATAGATGCGGAAGAAGCGCCCATACACCGAAAGAATCATGACAAACGACAGCACCGTAATAAATAGACTACCGAGCAGCGTCACAACCCACAGCGGAATGCTTTGCCAGAAGCCAACATCTTCTATCGCTTTGGCAATCTCGCTTGGCAAGTTCAACGCTTCTGTATTCCCGAACCCGGATTGGCGCATCATCGTGGAAATGATGCCCTGTACGATGCTGAATAACGCCATCATCAATTCCAGCCCGTAGGTGACGACCGCTTTGGCCAGCACGAAGCGGATAAACAGCTTGACCGCCAGTTCGGGCCGTTTTAATTCGGCTATATTCCCCGCTGTCCGCACGACGCCGATTACGAAGAACAACACGAGCAGCGCCAGTCCCGTCGCCTGCAACGCTCCATGAATGTCGGTGATGACACGCCAGATGCCGCCGCCTTTGAAGTCTGCCGGAGACTGCGTGACGAGTTGCCAAACTTCTTGCATTTTCTGGTTCCACGTGTCTAGCGCATTTTCGAGGTTGTCGATAATCCAACTGTTGTTCGCCACAGGCTCACCTCATTTCGCAAAAAAGGGGAACAGACAGCCGCGCCGTCCATTCCCCAATGGTTGTGTTCTGTCTGAACGACGTTTATTCGCTAAACGGATCGCACAGAGGATAAAGCGAGTTTATCCCGCAATCAGCGTCAAAATCTCTTTCGTGAACGTGATAATCACCCCGCCCGCCAGCGTCAGAAAACCGTTCGCCCGCTGAGAAGGGTCGTGCGACTTGAGCGATAAACCGATCTGGACGATACCGAAGCCGAGAATAATCATGCCAATCGCGCGGATCAGTCCGAAAATGAACGTGGATAGGTTGTTGATCGTCGTCATCGGGTCGCCTTCGGCGTAGGCCGTGGAGACGAAGACGGTTCCCATTAATACGAGTACCGTGTACAGAACGAACAGCTTTTTCAGGTTGCCTTTCAAAGTCATCATTCCCTTCGCAAAAGTTGGGTCTCCAGTTCTTCTTCCGACAGCAGCTCGTACTCTCCGTTTTCATGCAGGGTGACGGTGCGCCAGTCGATGGCGTGTTCCGTCCCGCCATGCTGATAAGGCTGCTCGCTGCCGTCGGTCGTGAGTGCCACATGCGGATGCCGGAGCAGCTTGTACTTGTCGTCCTGCACCGGGCGCTCGCCGCGAATAAAGAGCAGGGCATAGCGGTTGTCGAGCAGCCGCACTTCATCCGGCGTAAGCAATTCGCGCCCAGATTGCTGGTAATTGATCGAATAGCTGCCGCTGCGCCCTTTGCTTTGACCGTAAGTGTTCGTGTCAATCGTCTCTTTGCCAAGCAGTTCGGAGACGTATTTGTGCGTGGATTGCTCATTGCCGCCGAGATACAGAAACGTGTCGCAGTTGCCGACAATCGATTCCCATTCGTCTTTGTACAGCGCTTTGAGCTGCGCCAGATTTTGCAGGATGATCGAGACGGAAATTTCGCGACTGCGCATCGTCGAGAGCAGCTTGTCAAACTCTGACGGCAACGCACAGTTGGCAAACTCATCCATAACAAAATGAACATGCACCGGCAGCCGTCCGCCATGCCGATAGTCCGCTTCGTACATCAGACACTGGAAAAGCTGGGTGTACAGCATGCCCACGATGAAATTGAAGCTGCTGTCGTTGTCGGGAATGACGGCAAACAGCGCCGTTTTCTTTTCGCCCAATGTAGACAACGCCATCTCATCAACCAGGCTCATCCCGGCGATGGTGTGCAAGTTGAACTTCTCCAGCCGCACGCCGAGACCGATCAAGATGGACTTGGCTGTTTTGCCCGCCGCGAGTTTGAAAATGCTGTACTGCTTTACCGCCAAATGCTCCGGGTCGCGCATCGCCAGCCGTTCAAACAACTCGTCGAGCGGGCTTTGGTACGTCTCGTCTTCTTCGCGCACTTCGGCCGCGGCGATCATCTCCATCACCATCGGGAAGTTTTGTTCCTCCGGCGGCGCTTCGTAGAGCAAATACAAGATGAGCGCTTCAAGCAGCGCCGTTTCGGAACGTTCCCAGAACGGGTCATTCGTGCTGCTGCCTTTGGGCGTGGTGTTGCGAATCAGATTCGTGACGAGCTTCAGCACGTCTTTGTCATCCTGTAGATAGGCAAACGGATTGTAGCCGTAGGAACGGTGCGGGTTGATTAAATCCAGCACCTTGATATCGTAGCCTTTGGCTTTGAGCAAATGTCCCGTATCGCGCAATATTTCGCCTTTCGGGTCGAGGACGACAAGCGACGTGTGCGCTTGCATGACGTTTGGCTTGGCATAAAAGCGCGTCTTGCCCGCGCCGGAGCCGCCGACGACAAGCACATTCAGGTTTCGGCGATGCTTGCGCCCGTCGAGACCGATGCGGACGTGATCGGTTAAAATTTTGTTTTGCTCCGGCAGCTTGCTGCGATACTTGGCGTTGATCTGCTTCGCTTGCCCCCAGCGGGCGCTGCCATGCTCCTCCCGGCGGCGATAGTTGCGCGGGGAGGAGAGGTAGATGCCGACACCGAGCGTATAAGCAAGCGTGAAGATAAACAAACAGCGCGGCGTATCGCTCACCCAGCGAATATGGAATGGGTGATGGATCGCCACGCTAAGATGCTGGAGCATCGCCGGAATCCCGCCGGACAGGGCGGGCGCGGTCAGCAGCGCCGCCCATACGACGAAAACGAAAAAAACCGCAAAGAGCAACCAATCGCTCCTTGCGGTTTCAACGCGCCTCATGATGCCCTCGACGTTTACGGCTATAGTACGGAGCAGCAATCGCTTTGAGCAGCAGATCGTCTACGGCATCGGTGGGACGCTGCTCGCCGATCAGGTCATTGCGCAGCATATTGAGCGCGCGTACCACGATGCCATGCTCGTAGTGATCCAAGCAGAGAACACGTTCTTCTCTCATAGGCACTCCCTCCCGTAAAGATGGTTTGGCGGACTTCTGTCGGCGTTCCTACCTTGCTTTGTCCGTCCGATTCGGTTGCCGCTGTTGTTGCTGCTCCAGCATCCGATTCATTCGGCGAGCGATCTCATGCGCGGCCTCCTTCATCGCCATCAGTTCGGCGCGAATTTGCTGCGGTTCTTTGTCTTTCAGCCTTTCCGACACACGTTGAAAACGGAAGGACGACGTTTCGACGCCAAACTGCTTGCACTACATGTACGACGCACAGTACGCATGGAAGGCGTAAGCGGAACGGCTGTAACGGTTATCGCCGCGTTCCAGTTCTGCATGAGCCAACTCCTGAGCGAGCGAACGGAAAATATCCCCGGCATCCATGCCGCGGCGGATGACAATGCTGCGCGTATCCGGCTGATAGAGCGCCTGCACGTCCGACGGAAGCGTATCGCTCATCGCAATCGGAACGGGGGAACGATCCATGAGCGCCTTGATGCGCGTTCGGTCATTGAGCGGCTGCGGTTGTTCCCGTTTCTGATTGGCGGTCGTCTGGGCGATATCGAACATCTTTTTCGGATTGTAGCTGATGCCTTTCGTGCCGTCTTCCCGCTCATATTCCTCACCCGGCTCCAGGATGTAAAAGCCCGTTTCCTTGCGCCGAATGTACACGCCTTGTTCCTTCCATGTGTCGAAGTCGGCAATGCGCGTCGCTTCCGGGCGCTGGGCGAGTATGAGCAGCGCATTGGAGACGCTGTAACGGTCAAAACGGCTTTGCACGTCAAAATATTGCTGGAACTGCTCCCCGTTTTGCGCGATGGCGGTCGTGGCGGCATCGATCTTGTCATACGTCCATTGCCTGAGTTCCTGCTTCTTCTGCGCCCACGCTTCCTTATCGAACGGTTGCTCGGAAGCGTTCGCGATGGAACGGTCGGACGCTTCCTGCCGGAACAGATCGTCGAAGCTGCTCATTTGGCTTTCCCCCGCTTTCCCGTTGATTTCGGCTTGTTCGTCTTCGTGCGGCTGGTCTTCGCTTGCGCCGCCTTCGTGCTTCCAGCTTGGCGCTCGCTCCGTTTCGGCAACGATGGCTCCCTGTCCGGTTGACGGCGTTCCTTTGCCGCTTTGCGGTTTTCTTCACGAAGCTCGCGGAGCAGTGCGCGAATCGACTGCCGCTGCGGCGCTGCGCGCTGCTCGGCTTCAGTCGTAGAACCCCTTGCGGATGCCGCGCTGCGCCCTGAGATAGGCTCGGACGGATGGGGCGGTTCCATCGTCGCCGTTTTGGGGTTTGCGTTGTCGCTCGCCTTGGACGATGGGCGCATCGGTTCGTGCGGCTGCGGCGTGTGTTGTGTCGGTTCGGGATGCCGCTCGGTCTGCGCCGCTTCCGGACTGCCCATCAGTTCGTCCAAAAAATCGTCCACGTTCCTTTCCGTCGAAGCACCTTCGCCCGTCGCGCCTTGCTCCGATGTCTGTCCCGATTCGGGTTGTTGCGGTTGCTCCGCCGCTTGTTCGTCATCCTGTTTCTCGGCGCGTGTTTTTTCAATCTCACTCTTGATGCTTGCCGTATCGACCGTTGCCAGCTTGAAGCGCTCGACGATGCGGTTAATTTTCGATGCGTCCTCGGCCCGCACCATCACGTCACACAAGCCATCCACATTCTTTTTGTCCCGCAGCGCGCAATACAGGACGCCGTACCGCTTTGCTTCCTTGCAGAAGGTGGGGAGGTCTTCATTTTTGACCGCGAACACCTTCAGTTCCTTGCCGCTGCGGAGCAAGCTTTCCAATCGAATGCTGCCCTTCGTCCGTTTCTGTCCTTGCAGGGCGGCAAACAAATAGACGGCCAAATGCTTAGCGCCTTCGCCGGAAATCTTGGCCATCACCTCGATGCCCCGCAGGCTCATGCTCACCACCTGATCGGCCGCTTCGGCTCCACTGCTCATGCCTGTCCATCTCCTTTCGTGACTTCTTCTCCTGTAGCTCGCTCGCTTGAAGCTTCGTCCTCATCTCATCGGATCGGGCAAGAATGCCCGCACACAGCTTCACCTCCCTTCGCAGCCCGGCAATTCGCCGCGACAGCGTGGCAATTTGCGCCTTGTAACCTTCGATCTGATCGGCGTCGTTCGCACGGCGGATGCGGTTGTAGAGCGTTTTGCGTTCGCAGCAAAGCTGGGTTATCTCTTGCTCCGTAGCGGACGAAAACGCCAGAAGTTGCTCCTTGCTGGAAATACGGTGCTGACAAAGCAGCTTCGTCTGTGCGGTGATGGTCGCCATATGCCGCAAATCCTCCCGCAATAAAAGAGGCGTCCTTCTGGAGGACGCTCGTCGAGCGGGCAACAAGCCCATTTGGTATAGATAGCGAATGTACAACGCTTGAAACCCGCTGAAACGTCTGGTAGATTGGAGCGTTCCTTTATAGACGACACGTCTGCGTCGTGACTTAGGTTCGGGCTGTGGGCGATAGGGGAGACGATTCCGCAAAATGCGTTGTTTCAGCGCTTCTTCGGTATATTCATCCCCAAGGCTGCGCAAACGAACAAAGCGCTCCTTGCCTGGAGGGCGTACCGCCAGATGCTTGACGTTCGGCTTCACCTCGTAACCTTGCTTCTGCAATGCCGCGATAAATTGCGTCCACGTCATGGAAGCCGCTAATGTCTGATCGACATCGGAGCGAATCAGTCCCCGCCATGTCGGTTTGTTTTCCTGATCGGCTTTCCATTCTCCATGGTTCTTGGCTTTATTCGGCTCAGGATGTTCGATCACCGACAGCGCATGCTCTCGGCACAGTCTATCTGACGTTTGCCGAAGCTGGGCGTAGGACGCTTTGTTGTCGTAGTAGCGTTTGCCGTCCAGAAAAGAAACGGAGTTTAGCACAAAATGATTGTGCAAATGCTGCTTGTCCAAGTGGGTCGAGACGATCACCTCGAAGCGCTCGCCCCATAATTCCTGCGACAGCTTCACGCCTATGGCATGCGCCATTTCCGGCGTCGCTTCGCCCGGTGCGAATGCTTGGTACGCATGAAACGCCACAATGCCGTCCGTCTTTTGATATTGGCGCTTCGTCCGTTGCATTTGCTCGTAGGCGGTCAGCGGGTCACAGTTAATGCCGCTCAAGTACAATTGCTTCTCCGTTTTGTCGCCGTCTCTCGCGTAAGCCAGCACCTGTTGCAAACTTTGCTGCTCTGCCCGATCTATTGCAGTTTTATCAGGATTGGCGGCGTAGTCGATAACGCGCTTCAAGCGGTCGGTCACATCCCAAATCGCCGTCGTCGCCATGCGTCACACCTCCTTCGTCTACGGCGGATGCGCCTCGGAATTCGTGAAGTTCGGTTCGTCCATGCGTTCCGGCGAAGTCACCGCCTGCTGAATATTCTGTACCGCGCGGCGCAACTGATCGGCCTCCTGCTGAAACGCCGCCCGATCCAAATGCCCTGTCGTATGCGCCTTCGCCGCCAGTTGATTGAGATTGTTGCCGATAGCGTGAAGTTGACGCATCATCGCGTAATAATCCGGCGGGGGGAGGGGCTTGGGCACATAGCCATTGATGAGCGAACGAATATACGCTTCCTGCGATAGCCCTGATTTTTGCACCTGATGGGCGAGATGCTGATGCTCTTTTTCATTCAACCGTACCAGAACCGAAATCGAACGCTTCCTCAACTTCGATCCCCCTTTCAAAAGTAGGTGTCATGAAACGAATCGCCGAAGCGATAACCCTCCTGCAAACCATCCGTTCGTCGAAACGATAGCGTCGCGACGGCGGGGTCTTAGGGGCGCAGCCCCTAACAAGCGAATTTGGCTAGCCAAATTCAGTGCTTGCTGCAACACAAGACATTCGTCTCGTGTTGCCTTCATGAACCCGCCGAGAAAAAGAGAGGGGCCAAGAACAACAAAAAAAGACGCTGATTGTTTACAGCGCCTCGCCTTAACTTTATCGCACCAGCCAACCATAATCCTGTCTGCAATCCACAATATAATCGACATATACGGTCCGGTCCTTGATCTGGTACAAAACCAGATACCACTTCTCCACAAACATCTTATGGTATTTGTTCAAAGGAATAAACTCGGCTTCGAGGAACGGATAGCGTTCCGGCAGTTGATGCAACGACCGGATCGCTTTCATGAGTTCTTCTTTCGTTTTGCGGGCAGCGTCGGGACTCTTCTCGGCCAGAAACCGAACATGGCCCGCCAACATTTGACGGGCACGGTCGGAAACCAGCACCTTATAATAAGGTGTTTTTTCCATGCTCAACCCCGGCAATAATGTTCTCCAAATAATCGTCCAATTCATCCGGCGTAACCCCGGTTCGCCCAGCCATGCGATCCTCCTCAACGGCCAGTAATTCTTCGCGCAATTTCAGCATTTTTTCGCGACGGGAAAAGGAATTGATGTCCATCACAACAAGATCCCCTTCGCCGTTTTTGGTCAAATACACTGGCTCGCCGGAAGATTTGCATAACTCTGCGATTTCATTATAGTTCTGTCGGATGCTGGCAGAAGGTTTAATCAGCATAGTCCACACTCCCTGTATAACAAAATGTTAATCATATTATACCTATTTTGTGCTATCCCATCAATTCCTCATTTGTCTATCTTGATGTCCGATCGATACGTCTCAACTTCCATCTCAACTCATCGTTCACATCTTTGCCGCGCTGCGGCGGCTCATCGGAAACGATAAGGGTGGGGGAGAGCAACGTTTGAAACGTTTGTGCCGCCAGCCGTCCCGGTTGATCGTTGTCCAGGTGTAGCACGAGGCGCTTCATTTGCGGATACCTTTGCAAATACTGCATCAATGCAGCGGGGAGTGCGCTCTTCTCGACGTTTGCTTTCGGCTTATAAATCCCGGCCAAAGACAGCAAATGTTCCTTCCGCCAATCCCGATTCGAAAGCCGTTCCAACGTACCGAAGGATAACAAATCAATGGCGCTTTCAAACAGGTGAAGCTCGGAACCTTCTTCTTGAGCCGGAACCGAGAACGCATATCGCTTGTCACTGCCCATGGCTTCCCCCATATACCGCTGGCCAGCGATGCCTCGAAGCATGGCATACCGGGGAACGCCTTGCGGATCGAAGCCAACAAAAACCGCATTATGATAAAAACGACTTTCATACAAACGTCCCGTTTCAAGACAAAAATCGATGATCGAGCGATGGATACCGCGTTGGGTTAAATAGGCAATCACATGGCGGTTCGTGTCATTGGGTTCCGGCAGCATCAATCGCTTCGGGTTGGTTGTCAACTCGGCAGATATAGACACGGATGGAAAGTCTCCCCCATGCCCATCGATTTGAAGTACCGCTTCCGGAAAGGATAAGCCTCGAACCTTAATCAAATAGTCCAGTGCGGAACGCCCGCCAATGCCTCGGGACCACCAGCACCATTTGCCGTTGGAAATTTTTAAGCTGTCATGCGTCCGGGTGGAGTAGACATTACGGGAACATCGTACCAATTCCGCGGGCTCAAACATCTGTAAATAGGTCAGCAAATCCAACTGTTTTGCCCGTTCGATCTGCTCCTTGCTTACATAGCCCATTGCCGTAACTCCTCTCAGAAAAAGTAATTCAGACACGACTGCTTGTACAAATCGTGTCTGACACTTCAAATATTCCATATGACTAACCGAGGTCCAGGCAGCGTCCGATGGGTACACCGTTCATCGTGTCTTCCCCCGCTTTTTGGGATACAAATAAGCTCTGCTTTCCCTCAACTCTGTAGCGCCATTCCTTTTCATGAATGTGTCTAAATCGGCTTCGTAAACTTGACTGGTCACCCCGTTCGAATCACGGATGTAATAATACGTGTCGCCAAATCTGTTTTTCTCTTTGGATATCAATTCCAATGTTGACACGGTTTCTCCCTCCTCCGTCAAGCCGGTTCCGTAACAAAAAGGCGGTAGAATCGGGCAAAAGCATCCGCCGCCGCCTGGGATGGCATACAACATGTTCATTCCTCCAGAAATGCGAAAAGGACCCCAAAGCTGGAGTCCATTTCGTCAGGTGATCTATAACTTTAACAGGTGGGGCTATCTTCGACTTGTGAAATGCTACGCATCGAAGAGATAAATTTGCCAAACAACAAAAAAGCCTGCCGCGCGATGGGGCGTAGGCAAGCTTTCTTACCGATATTGGGATGACTTTACCGATCCCTGTCCGGTTCCATCCGGTTCTTTGAACTCAATGCCGCTGATGGCATGCTCGTAAAGGAAAACCTTGATGGTGCGCATATCATTCGTGTTGTAGTACGCTGTCAACAGTTCGTTAAACTGCCCCATGTTCTTCTCCGTAATGGTCAGCATGCCGTTTCCCTTTTCCAAGAGCAGTTTGTTGGCCAGTAGAAGTGAAGTTCGCTTGTTGCCATCCCAAAACATCTGCCTCCGCGCGCCCCAAAGAAAAGCGGTAATCGCCTTTTCGGTATTGGTCGTATCCGCGGACAATAGCACGGCCAATTCCTGCTCGATTTCACTGCTTATGGGAAGAGGGGGCACATAGTCAGTACCGGAAATCCCGACGCTCCCTGTTCGCAATACTCCCCATTCCAACGCTTCGTTTCTCGCCACATATTCGTTCAGTTTGCAAATGTATGCCAGCGTTGTCGGCTCGTCAATGGCAGAAACCAGATAACGCCAAGCGTCCCGCATATTCAGTACGGCCTGAATGTCGTCCAAGGTAACACCGGGTACGTTCACACCGTTCAAAATCGTCTGCGTCTGCGGGAAAGTAATGTTTCTGTTCTCCATTTTCATGCCGCAATATATATTTTCGTCCCATTTTTTTTTGGCCAGAAACAAGCTATGTTGTCGGGTTAAAAAAAATTTATCCGGAAAAGTGTCCATTTCGTATCCCTCCACCTGTTATTCATTATATCCGTTTTTAGGTCAAAAAGCACGCAGGAAATTCCATTACATGGAAGCAAGAGGAGGACGACGGTGCCAGACCGTTATCGCTCACGACCCACAACCCGCCGTTCCGGCATCTCTGATTCTTCGTCCGGCACGCTGTCAACACCCTCATTTTCCCGTTTGTCCATGTTCAGCAGCGCATTCAATTCCGCAAGACGCGCCGACTTCGATTGCAATTCCTGCTCCTTCTCAAATGGAGCCTCGATTTGCTCTTTGGCCGTGACCATCTGCTGCCGCAAGGTAGCAAGCTGCTCGCGGGCATGCTCCAGTTTTGCGGGCAAGTCCGATAAGGCGTTGTTGATCCGGGTCATGTTGCCGCCCGTATCCGCCCCTAGCGTCACCGTATGACCCAGTGCGCCGCGCAGTGTGATCTTGTATTCCTTATGGAAGCTGTCAAAGTACAGCCACAGAGAAAAACCAAGATAGCTGCCCGCTGCTTGCGGATCGGGCGAAGTCATGCCCTTGCAAGCTTCCAGCAAAGCTACGCCCGCTGCCATCCGCTCCGTATAGGTAAAATCCTTGATAACCATGCCGGGGAATTTTGATTCCTCCGCACCCTCCTGCTCAGTCGCTTTGGAACGCATGTACAAGGCGGCATCCTGTTCATATCCAGCAATTCGTTCTTCGGTAGACTTGATTTGCTGCGGCAGCAGCTTGAGTAACCGATCTTCCAGCGCATAGCGCTGGCTCAAGTGATTGGCTTTGAGCAGTTTGAGTTTGGATACCTGGATGTCCAAGTCCATTTTCTCTTTGATGTACGGGTTGCCGGTCGCCAGCGCCTTCACTTCGGCGTAAGACAATGCCGTCTCGTCAATATCCTCGGCTGACCGAACCGGCGATTTGCTGGTCATGATCTGCGAAATGAAGCGCTGCTTGTTTTCGAGTGTCTGGTACAAATAAGCGTCAAACGTGTTCTCGGTCACGTAGCGAAAAATGTGCACCTCGCTGTTCTGATTCCCTTGTCGGATAATACGTCCGCTGCGCTGCTCCAGGTCGCGCGGACGCCACGGGCAGTCGAGGTCGTGAAGCGCAATCAGCTTCGTTTGCACGTTCGTTCCCGCGCCCATCTTGAACGTAGATCCGAGTAGTACCCGAACCTGCCCGCTGCGCACTTTGGCGAACAGTTCTTTCTTCTTCACTTCTGTATTGGCGTTATGAATATAGGCGATTTCCTCGGTCGGTACACCTCTGTCCACTAGCTTACGCCGCAGTTCGTCGTAGATGTTGAAGGAGCCATCCTGCTTGGGGATGGACAAATCGCAAAACACCAGTTGCGTGAGCCGCCCTTCCCGGCTGTCCGACCAATACCGATAGACGTTGTCCGCGCAGGCGCTGACTTTGCTGCCTTCGTCGTCGGGGAGCATCGAATTGGCTAGCCGCTGATCGAGCGCCAGTTTGCGTCCATCATTGGTGATCGTCAGCATATTGTCCTCGTGTGGCTCCACTTGCTTCGCTCGCACCTGTTCGGCGCGGCGGGCGAGATCCGCAACCATGTCGCGTTGAAAGTCGCTTGGCGGCACCGCGACGTTGTGGAAGTGAGCTTTCGGCACGGGAAGCTGGAGCATGTCCGCCGTCTGAATGTCGGCCACTTCCTTAAACACATTCATCAGTTCCGGCAAATTGTAAAAACGGGCAAATCGGGTTTTCGCCCGATAGCCCGTTCCTTCCGGTGCAAGCTCTATCGCTGTGACGGTTTCGCCGAACGTGGATGCCCACGCATCGAAATGCTGCAAGCCTTGCCGCTTGAGCCGCTTGTATTGCAAGTAGCGCTGCATCGTATGAGATAAGCAAGCGCATTGGCTCACTCTCTCCCGAACCGTGCGGGCACCTCTCGGCGCACACGGCTCTCCATTTGTCCTCGTCTTACGATTTCGTCATTTGCATGTATCATCCTGTGACATTCATGGCAGACTGCCAACGTTTTGCGGCGGCGTCTACGCATCTCAATTTCCCACTCTGAATTCCCTTTTAGGTCTTTCAGTCGCTTCACCTGATGAATTTCCACGTTATCATGCTCGATACCGCATAATTCACATTTTTTAGCTCGCAGTCTTGCTGCTAAGCTGTTTGGTTTAGCGTATCGCTTGTAAGATTCCAGCATATCCACTTGGCCAAACATAGGGTCTTTCTTCCGACAGAACCCTTGATTGTAGTACACTGCTTCCTTGGTACCGCTCTTGGTCTCGTAAGAAACGGTGAAGTTGCCGTTTTGGATATACAACTCCTTAATTTTTCTTACTTTGCACCGGTATTTCGCACCAAAGGTTTTGAGCATACTGTACTTCATAATGCTGGAATAGCGGTTTAGCGTCGAAGCGTTACAGGCGATAGAGTAGTAATTGTAGAAACCCCGAACTTCCGCGTTGATTTTGCTCAGGATTTCTATGTCACTGAGATTGATGAGTTTCCCTCTGTGCATGGTTTGCCATTGTTCCAGCCCGGTTACCTTGTCTTTTCTGATACGGATTGCGCCGCATTCTAGCAGTTTGGCTGCCCATTTCTCATGAGGTACATAGAGCCTGACCACACCACTGTATACACGTTGCCTCGAACCGTCCCTTTTACGCTTGGTGTCCTGGTTTCTGGATACCTTGATGTCGTACCCCAGGAACCGTGCATATTCCGATGTGTTGGTCACTTTGGTTTTCTCGACTGATAAATTCAGGTGCAAGTTTTCTTTAAGGAATACGGCAAGGTCACTCTTGACCCTTTCTGCGTCTTCACGGCTCCCGATTATGCCGACGATAAAATCGTCGGCATACCTAACGTATTGAAGGCTTTTGAAAGTTTCTTCGCGTATAGGCCGAGCGGGCATTCTCCGCTGTTCATTCCGCATTTGCCGTAATTCTTTAGCTCGTTTCTTCTTTTCTTCCACGCTGAGACTATCCCACACCTTTGCATTTTTCTGCTTCGTATAATGTATCTTGCAGCCTAAATTACGGTGGGCAGGGTTAGCCGTGCGTTTTGAAAGGTCAAAGCCAGCTTTGTAGCCTTCCATGTACTTGTCTAACTCATGTAGGTAAATGTTCGCAAGAACTGGACTCATTCCGGAACCTTGCGGTACGCCGGAGTAGGTGTTGTGGTATGACCATTGTTCCATGTACCCAGCTTTCAGGAATTTCCACATGAGCGTGATAAACGCTTCATCTTTTATTCGTTTACGTAGAAGGTCTATTAATACATGGTGGTCAAAGCCATCGAAACAAGCCTTTATATCTCCTTCTACAAACCATTTTGCACCTGTAAATGTGTTTTGAATTCTCAAGAGCGCCGTATGACAACTCTTTTTCGGTCGAAAACCATGTGATGCTTCGGAGAAGGTTGATTCGTAAATACTTTCCAGTATCATACGGACAATTTCCTGCACCAGCTTATCATCTCCGGAAGGAATGCCAAGCGGCCGCTTTTTTGTACTATTTTTCTTTGAAATATATTCGCGGCGTGCAGGATTCGGCCGGTAGGTATGATCTTTGAGTGAAGCAATAATACGCTCTACCCGCTGATTGCTCATACCATCTATGGTCGTCCCATCCACACCCGGAGTCATGCTCCCATTATTCGCGTAAATGTTCAGATAGGCGAGCATGTAAAATTCCGGGTTGTACAGATTGCGGTATAACCGTTCAAATCTGTATGAAGGATCTTTTGACTTATCGCTTAGACTATTTAATACATCAGTTGGATTTCTCATGATGCCTCACGCACCATCCTTTCCTTCTGTATTAAAGACAAACTGCTTCCCTTCGCCATGTAAGCGGAATTACCCGCATCCGTTTTTACGGCCTTCCCTGTCTGTTCAGGGTTTGCGGACTACTATGGAAGCTGTGTTGCCATGCCCCCTATTGAGAGGGTTTAGGCAATCCCCGGTAGCATATATCAAAATAGCGTTTCGTGTTGTCGGATGCGACTTTCGCCATTTCCCTCTATCTGGAGGCGCTCTACTTTGAGTATCGCGCGTTCGCCAATGTACACGTAGCGAGCGCCAAAGTATCATGCGTTTCAGTTCCTTTCGCATGAAGGCACACGATGGACCCAAGCTCTGGCTATCGTTCAGGCAGTTTAGCTTTCATCCTCATACACGAATTTTTCATCCCTATATATAGCGGTCATTAAGGAACTCTATACACCACCGTATATCCGCCGTGTGGCTTTGCCACGCAGCAACGACATGCTACACTCCCCATAGGGTTTCCCCATCCGGATAAGTCGTGGGATGATAGGCGACTATTTCACCGTCCTTTCGTGATACTTTTGCCTACCGCTTGCTAAAGGCGGATTTTGATATATGCCCTTACGGGCGCACGTACATCTCGGTGATAGAGTTGGAGATCGGCGTACCCGTCGCAAAGATGATGCCCCGGCCTCCGGTCAGTTCGTCCAGATAGCGGCATTTGGCAAACATGTCCGACGACTTCTGCGCTTCGGTTTGCGACAGTCCGGCCACATTGCGCATTTTGGTATAAAGAAACAGGTTTTTGTACGAATCGGCTTCGTCCACGAATAGCCGGTCTACGCCCAATTCCTCGAAGGTAACGACATCATCCTTGCGGCTGGTGTCGTTCAGCTTTTCCAGCTTGGTTTGCAGTGTCTTTTTCGTTTTTTCAAGTTGTTTGATCGCATATCGTTCGCCTCTAGCTTCCTTGAGTTCCCGGATGCCGGTTGTAATTTCCGAAATCTGTTCGTACAGTTGCTGCCGCTGCCGCTCCGTCGAGATCGGAATTTTTTCAAATTGCGAATGGCCGATGATGATCGCATCATAATCGCCGGTGGCAATCCGCGCGCAAAACGTTTTGCGGTTTTTCGTTTCAAAGTCCTTTTTGGTCGCCACCAGAATATTCGCCGACGGATAAAGCTGCAAAAACTCCGCCGCCCACTGTTCGGTCAGATGGTTCGGAACGACCAGCATGCTCTTGTTGCACAGCCCCAAATGCTTGCTCTCCATCACTGCGGCGGTCATCGCAAAGGTTTTTCCTGCGCCGACACAATGAGCGAAAAGGGAGTTGCCGCCGTACAGCGATCGGGCAACCGCATTGACCTGATGCTGGCGCAGCCGGATTTCCGGGTTCATCCCGGTAAATCGAATATGACTCCCGTCGTATTCGCGGGGACGGATGGCGTTGAACCGGTCATTGTACAGCCGCGTAAGCCGTTCGCGCCGCTGCGGATCTCGCCATATCCAGTCGCGGAACGCTTCTTTCATCATCTCCTGCTTTTGCTGGGCAATGGCCGTTTCCTGCTTGTTCAGCACACGCTTTTCCACGCCATCTTCATAAACGGTGTCAAATACGCGCACGTCCCGCAAATTCAGCGTATCTTCGAGAATCTTGTACGCATTGACGCGGTTTGTCCCATAAGTGACGTTCGCCTTGATATTGTTGCTGCGGTCATCGCTTTTGCCTTTGACGTTCCAGGCAGCCGTATATTCGGAATACATCACGTTGATATAGGTCTGGTACATCGACGGCGTGTCCACAAGTTCAAACAGAAATTGCCGAATGTCTTCCGGCGGCAGCCAGGTTGCGCCCAAGCGCACATCAATTTCGGAGGCATCCAGGTCCTTCGGCTGCACCGCTCCAAGCGCTTTGACGTTTTCACTGTAACGATCAGCATCGTACATGGCGAACTGTTTCGCCACACGCAGCTTCTCCCGCACATTGCCGGACAAATACGCATCCGCCGTTTCAAAGATCGGTTGATCTGTTTCATCCCGACTTTCGGGATTGGGAAAGATGACGCCGCGCAGTTCCTTCATCAGTTGTTCTTCCGTCAAACCGGTAAGCTGCGCCATATACGGCAGATCGACACGGGCTTTTGCGCCGATGGAAACGGCAAGCGCCTCAGAAGCCGTATCCACCTGTTCCACGTGGATGCGTTGCCGGATGGTGCGTTTGGTGAACATATCCGCCTTGCGCAGCAGCCGTCCTTCCTCATCAATGTTTTCCAGCGAGCAAAGAAGAAAGTAAGAACTGTCATCCGAAAAGGCAAGGCTGTTGGCGCGGCTGTTAATCAGGCCGTATTGCGCCGTAAACCGGTCATACTGCGCATTCAGTTTGCGCTGTTGCTGGCGAATCATCTCATCGCTGCAGTCTTCGGTTTGGTACTCGATCAGTTCGCGCACGGTGTCCCGTAGCTGAATCATCCCTTTGATGCGGCCTGCTGCCGTAGCCGAAGTGTCTACGCGCCGCATGCGGCTGTTTTCCCGAAAGTAGAGTTGACCATCCACCAGCGCAAAGCTGAAATTGCGGACAGACGGATCGGCAGGGAGAGAAGGGTCTTCTTCCTCCGGCTGATCTTCCCGTTCCAGCTCCACCCATTCGGCATGGATGTTGGACAATGCTTCGCGCAGCAGTTCATCCAGGTTGGCGTCCGCGTACGGCTTGCAGGATGTTTCCTGACGGTTGCCGTACATCCGATCGTCAAAAGCCATTGTGCCAAGCACCATGTCAGGATGCGTAGCGAAGTAGCTATTCACCGGCACACCGTCCGCTGTCTCGGCCAGTGAAAGCCATACTTCGGTTTGCTCGCTGACGGCGATCATGCGATCCCGTTTCTGCAAAAATAAAATGTCGGCGGTCACTTCGGTTCCGGCATTGGCCAGAAACGCATTGCTGGGCAGTCGCACCGCTCCGAGCAGTTCAGCGCGTTCCGCAATATATTTGCGTACCACAGGGTTTTGCTTGTCCATCGTTCCTTTGGACGTAATAAAGGCGATGATGCCGCCCGGACGCACTTTGTCCAATGTTTTCGCAAAAAAGTAATCGTGGATGAGAAACTTGTGCTTGTCATAGCGTTTATCCGCCACGCCATAACCGCCGAACGGCACATTCCCAATGGCGAGATCAAAGAAACTGTCCGGCAAATTCGTCTGTTCATAGCCGCTGACCGCAATCGACGCCTGCGGATAAAGCTGCTTGGCAATACGGCCAGTAATGCTGTCCAGTTCCACGCCAAACAGCCGCGAGTCTTTGAACGACTCCGGCACCAGACCGAAGAAATTGCCGATGCCGCAGGACGGCTCCAAAATATTGCCGCTGCAAAAGCCCATCGTTTCCAGACAGTCGTACATCGCCTTGATGACGGTCGGAGACGTATAGTGGGCGTTCAGCGTTGACGCACGAGCGGACGCATATTCATCCGGCTCCAGCAATGCTTTCAGTTCCGCATATTCGGCTGCCCATTGCGTGTTCGCTTCGTCAAATGCTTGCGGAATGCCACCCCATCCGACATAGCGGGCCAGCACCGCTTGCTCGTCCGTTGTCGCTTGCCGCTGCTCTTGCTCCAACTCGTTCAGCAGCCGAATCGCTTCTGTGTTCCATTTGAACTTCGTTTTTGCGCCGCCATGCCCCAGCTCATCATCCGTAATCCGGTAGTTGACTGCAGGAGCAAACGGACGGGCTGGCGCGGGACGGCTGGCAACGGGAGCAGGGGAAAGGTCGGGGACATCGGCCGGTTGCGATATTGGCTCTGGCCCATCCGTCACCGACTCGTCCGGGGAAATTGCATCTTCCATTGCTTCCCATGCCGCTTCGTCTGCCAGTTCCGGCTCCTCTCCGGTAATCAGATGATCGTTCAGCGGATTTTCGCGCAGCATCCGCTCTACATCCCGGCGGTTCAACTCTTTGATGAACAGCGGAAACTGCCGGTCTTGCAGCACCACCGTATGCGACTCTAATTGCGCCACTTCATATTCGTCCGCACCGATCCAGACGACGCTGCCCACGTCATATCCATAGCGCGCCCGGTCCCGGTTCGGCGGCATGCGTTCCGGTTCCGCTTGCGCTTCCGGGTAGGGAAACCCCTCCGCCGACGAGGCATCCGTCTGCGGCAATTCGCGCCTGGCCATTTCCGCCATTTGCTCCCGCCGCTTTTCCTCCTGCTGCTCCGCAAAGGCAGGAAACCGCTCGGCTTCCTGCCGGTTCAAGTAACGTCCCGCTGCCAGCAGTTCGCCGATACGTTTCTGCATGTTCATCCACGGCAGCACCACCTGAGTATCCGGATTCATGATGGAGCCACGCGTCAGCGTGATGCCTTTGCTGTCATAATTCATGTGAATATCCGTGCCGATCAGCGCGGGAAGACGCCCGCCGATCCCGTATTCCCGTTTCAGGAAATCGGCGTTCTCCTGTGCGGACAGCGACTGCTGGAAATGCAGCGCAATGCGAAACTTGCCGTTCTCAAAACCGCTGCCGTTTTGCAAAATGGCGTCAATGACCGCTTGCGGCATTAAAAAAGCGGAGGCTTTTGCGTCCTCCGCTTGCTCCATCCACAGCGTCTGTTGCTGGATGGATGGTTCTGACTTTCGTGACAAGTCAAATTCGTTTAACAGTATCATGCTGGCGATATGCCCAGCGATGACACCCCAATCGTAAAAGCTTTGCGCCGTACGTTCGTCCGCCGTCCCCGTCCACAGATGCAAAACGTTGCGATAAGGTTCAAACCCAGCCTGCACCCCTTCATCAAGCGTCAGTTCGGTGATGCCTGCCGGAAACAAACCGCGCACATATAACACACGCTCGCGCTCATCCTCATGAGCAAGGAAAAACGCTGCAATGTCCGTCTTGCTCTCCCGCAACGGCGCGGCTCGAAGCATATCATTGATGATGTCATGGTCATGAAAAAACGGAAGACTTCTGTCCTCCGTTTCCCGATCAAACCATTTTAATGATAGATCAGTTCCGCGAGAATCAGTTCCTCCGCCTGCTGCTTCAGGTTGTTCATGTGTCCCGTCCAGGCCAACGGATCGCTCGCCTTGTCCGGTGCCGGGTTCAGCCGAAGCAGCTCCTGCATCGTCCAGTCGATCTGCTCCCGCGCCGTCCGGTCGATGTCCGCCAGATGCCGGTTCAACTGCTCCGACAACATCAAATGGGCGTACATGCCCTTCCGCTCGGTTTTCAGGAACGTCTTGCGCATCATGCCGTACTTCCCAATGGTCGTCTCCGCTTCGCTCAGCGTCAGGTTGGGCAGCAGATAATCCCCTTGCGGTGTGTACGTCAGTTCCATGTTCATCCTTCCTTTCTTGTAGGGTAGCTTCATTGTGCGGCAAGGAATCGGGTCTTGCAAGGGTATGAAACGATTGCCCCTCATTCGCACGTTGTGCATCCCGGCGCAGCGCCCGGACGGTCGATTCAATTTCCCGCAGCATCATCTCGGACACATCGCTGATCGCCGTGCCCAAGTGGGATAGCGCGGGAAGCGTGTTAAAATAACCGATGCCGGACAAATCCTCGATGCTGATGTAATGTGCGGGATTCAACCCGCAACGGGTCATCGACATGTAAGCGACGGCCGTTTCGGCCGTTTGCTTGAACAGTAATTCCACATGCGGTATGTCCAGGTCTTCCAGTAAACTGTGTTCCCGCTCTTTCATCAACTCCGCCACGTAATCGGCGCTGTTGTCATCCACCGCATTCCGCGCAGCAGCGAGGAACGCAGCAGGCAGATCCGCATGTGGTTCGATCTCATCCGGCACGCCGAACGCATTTTCCAGCGTCTCGATCACATGAGCCGTGTCGCTGTCCTGCATACGCCAAAGCGACATCTGCGACTGGTGTCTGCTTTGGGTATCCGATACGTCAAACACATGGCGCAGACCCAAGTGGTCGCCCCGATCTTCGATCAGGGCAATCCCTTTTGCGCCGCGTTTGACCCAGCGATCCAGCCGTTTGTTCCAAACTTCAATCGGCGCGCAGGCCGTCGCGTCAGGACGTTGTGCGTAGATCAACAGTTGATCCTGAAACGGATATTTGTAGTTCCAGGCCGCCGTTTTCAAAAAAGCCATCCAGTTGACAGAATGTTGCACGACGACGTGAGCCGTGCGCTCGGAAAGTTCGGCGATTCGCTTCATTTTCGCTGCCAACGTCTGTTTCCTCCTTTATGTGAAGGTATAGGGTATTCCTTCTCTTACTCCCCTTTTTCATTGTTCTTGTTTTCATCGGATTCTTTCGGCATTTTTGCACCGTGGTTCTTTAATAAAGCAATAAGTTTTTCTTGCTTCTCGTCCACGGCTAATTCCATTGCTGAATGACCGAATTTATCCAAGTGGTTCACGTCCGCTCCGGCCGAAAGCAATAACTCCGGAATGTAAGTGGATTGTGTTTCCCGGTGGATAATGTTATCAACTGCTAGTATTAGAGCAGTATTGCCTTGATGTTCTTCTATGTTCGGGTTAGCACCTGCGTCGAGCAGTAGTTTAACGATTGGGGGGCGGTTATCTATGGTAGCCAGCATCAAAGGTGTATAACCATCATTTCTCTGCAAATCTAACGCGGCGCCAGCTTCTATTAATTTTTTGACCACATCAGTTCGGTTCATCATTACAGCTTGGGTTAAGGCAGTCTGGCCAAAAACATCCTTGTCGTTTGGGTTGGCCCCACGTTGTAAGGCTTCTTCGACCTTTTCAAGATCCCCATCGCGGGAAACCCGCATCAGCATGGTGGTCTTGTTGGCGTCTATAGGCTTACTCATTTCTTTGTTGTAACCTGTATCGGCTTTATCCTCGTTTGCTACTGACGCATGTTTCGGAATAAAGGCGTAAATTTCAACGAGCATTATGAACAAAGTGACTATAATCAGCGTGGGTACAATAATTCTCCTCTGCTTTAATTTCACTAATTGCATTCGTCTTTTCTCTCCTTTGGGTAAAAATGGTGGGTACGCGACTCGCGCACCCACCATTTTTTTAATCATAGTATTCCATGATGAAGTCGTCAAAAATGTCGCCCCGCACGGTTATAACATTGGTATTGTCGTTCACAACCTTCACTGAACCATCCCACGGGGATGTTTTTTTGGCGACAAAGTTAATTCTATAAGTATCGTCTTTCGTTGGCAGTGGTATGATGACCGATGCAGACCAATCATTTAGCTTGCTTGACACCCCATATTTTGGTATCAAATACACCTTTTCGCTCTGGTCGTTTGTGTCTCCGTCCTGGTTCCAGTCCATATAAGCGACAACCTCTTCGGCTTTGCCTTCTGTACTAGCCTTTAGAGTAATGGCTTCACCAGAGCGGGCAATTGGAGGATAGACCGAACCGACAATCGAAAGTGGATCTTCGACGATTAGCGTCTGAACTTGCCAATCCGACCAGAGCTCGGGCGACATTCCGTTTGGAGAAGTATCTTTTACCCGATATTTAATTTGATATGAACCGGCCCCGTCATTCGGGAAGCCTGATGTTTCGAATATCCGTATGAACTCGCTGCTTATATCGTATGAAGCCCCTGATACCTTACTGTAGGTTTTCGTAAAGGTTTTGGATACTCCGCTTTCAAGCTGTGTGATTTGCAATTCATAGGCCTGCAATGGTTTTCCCTCTGGATCGGTTGACTTATCAATGGATGTCAATGGCTCATCCGAAGCGACCGGGTTTGGCGAAAGAACTAGATTGGCCACCGGCTTTTGGTTAGCCGGAAGAACCTTAAAAGTTCCACCACAAGACATATACCAATCCGACCATAATGGGTCTAATTGCGACAAAGGCGGATTGTCCTTCACCCTTAACTGAATCTGATAATCACCCGGCGATAAGCCACTCAAGTCCGTTGGCGGTGATGATACGTAAGTCCAAGTTGAACTTGTTGATTTCTTATATCTCCATTCCCAAGCAACCAATGGATCTCCATCCGGATCGCTGCTCTGGTCGGTGTACGAAATCGCAACGTCTTGGGGAACCGTGCATCCCGGTGATATCGTAAACTTGGCAATTGGTTTGCGGTTATTCGGAATAACTTTGACAACTTGGTAGAAAGGATCACTCACAGCGCCCTGACTGTCCGTAACGGTCAACTCTACCCGATAATCGCCGATCGCTCCAAAACGCTTTGGCGCGGTTGCATCAAAATCGGTTCCTGGACTTGATCCATGGTCTGTCCACGAACCGCCAGATGCCGGCTGGGAACGCCAGTGATAGCTTACGATCGGGTCGCTATTTGGATCATAGCTGAAATCGGAATACGATAATGCCTTCGCCAATGGGAGTGGGTTTGGACTTAACGAGAAATTGGCCACTGGCGCCATATTGCCTGTTGTTGTCATAACCCTGACTTCCGGATCACTCCATGCTCCCTCTTTGTCCTTTACCCTCAAGTAGATGGTGACGGTTTTTCCTCCCTGAATATAGGTTGGCGGCCTACCGTTAGTCCAATCGGTAGCATCTGAATACTTCCATTTCCATTCCCTCTGGACAATACCTTTGCCGTTTTCGTACTGATGGTCAAGGTCGTAGGATGTGTCGCTTACCGCCAAATTATAATCGTACGCATTTGCTTTCGACAAGGCGGCGGTGTACATCGCAATGGGCTTTCGATGGACGTATAATTTCACGGGATTCGCTTCCAATGACCACTCGCGATAATTGCCGAAACGAGGATCAAATGTGCCATTGGCCTGCCTCGGTTCATCTTTCGCCTGAAAGGTGCCGGTGAATTCCCCGACATACGAGAATTTAGTGATGGGTTCCGGCAACCATTGACCACTAAATGGCGCAGCTCCTAGGGAGTTTTGAAAGTAATAAGGGTTGGTATGATCGAATCGCCACCTTCTATCGATCTCAGGATCATTCTCAGCATCGGAATAGCTGGTCGTATAGTCGATTTCTTGATTTAACAGAATGTACTGCGATTTTAGCTGGCTTCTCTGATCGACCAATGAAATAATATAGTCAGCATAATCGGAAAGAGCTTTACTCAAATCAGCATTGCTGTGCCACATCCCATGTCCATCATTGGTTGAAATGATCTTATTCGCCTGCGCCTGATTCGTGCTTGTTCCGAGTATTGAAAGGTCAATGTTGTCATTCAACAAGCGGGAATAAATAATAGGCGTTTTGGATGGGTCGTTAAATTCTGGTAACTCCACGTCATTGATATTGGCAATAAATCGGCTTGAATTCTCCCTCCAGGTCGGCTCCTTTACAACTTCGTCAAACGATTTACCCGTGGTCGTTTCCATCGTGATGTTCTTAAAAGTGATATAAGAAAGTTGGTTGCAACCGTGGGAGAAATAAGCCGCCATTGGTCCGAAACCATTGCCGTACTGGTTGTTAAGTTTTTGGGCATCAATAATTTTTACATCGTTATCCCACATATCAACCTGATCCGGGGTAGCTTCAATGACAATTTTGTGCCGCGTTCCATTTTTCGGAAAACTCCCTATTAGGGTACCGGCTGAACTCATGGTACTAATGCTTCCTTCGTGGAATGAGTTCACATTGACGCCGTTTATTTCCCAAAGCTGCACATTGGCTTGAGCAAGCAATATCGCATAGCCACTTAATATCCCATTTTTAATCTTTGCGTTAAAAAGATATCCTGAACCTTCCAGGGCGTGCCAAACCGTTGAATCCTCGCTGACATCAAAAGTAAAGGTTTTTTTAGACTGTTGTTCATCCGGCAGGAATAAGAAGTCGTGATATGCAGGTGAATCATATCCGTAAAAAGTGATCGTTTTTCCGCCATCATTTTTCACGATATGATTGTTCGACCACGCACCTTCCGAAGTTGCCCCATGATAGGCGGAGTCTGTGTAATGATGTGTGAACTCCTGCCATTGAAATGTATTTTGCATCGACAGCGCAGTTGTCTCCACGGAGCTGATTTGAGCGTCAATACCGTTTGCGGCGAACTTCGTGACCATCTGGGTATTAATCAACCCGTTGAGATCCTTCACTTTGTTTTTATCTACCTGTCCAACGGTCATCACCAGATCTACTTTCTTTTTCAGGATAGGACTAAATGACACCACAGGCTTCAGGTTGATGACCTCAGTTTCTTTCTGACTCGCTAATTTGAAAGACGTATCCCCTTTTCTTAAATCGCCCGATGTTATGAATTGAGAGAGCGTTGGTTGACCAAAACTCTCTTCCGCATAAAGCTCGAACATATAATTACCGACTTTATCGGTGTAGAGAACTGGGTTTATGCTATTCCCGCTGCTTAAAGTAACCCACGACTCATCAACAAAATCACCATCGTTATCGGAGTCGAATTTATATGTCCAAACCCGCTTCGAGATATTATCCCAATCAGGAGACGAGGTCAAATCCGTAAGCCGAATGGTTGCTTTCTTATTGTTGTTGGCGTCCCTCGTTACGGTTGAATCAACCTTAAAATCAACAATAGGATTTTGATCGGGACTAATTACCACCTGTCGTTCAAACCATTCCGAAGGATTACCGGCAGTGTTGGTTACGCGCATACGAACCTTCCAAGTCCCCGGTTCTTTGAAAATAAGCCTACGCTTACTCAAATCCGTTGAACTCTCCACTTTTGCCTGAGTGGACGAAACTCCTGCTGGAGGGACATACTGCCACTCGGTTTTTGAAAAGTCTACTGGATAACGTTCAGAACCGGTGCTGCTTGTCCCATCGATTTGCACAAGACGGTTTTGCTTGTAGTAACTATCGTAGAAATCGAAGTGTGCCGTTGGTACCGCTGGTTTTACCTCAAACGTAATGGTTTTGGTATCTGATTTCCCCCAGGAATCCTCGACATATAACGTCAATTCATAGTTACCGAATTTATCGAACCATACATGGTTTGTTTCTTTGGTTAAATCCTGATCTGTGCCCTTCAATTCTTTTCCCGGTGTAACTGTTGTTTTCGTTCCGTCAGCATTGATGTATTTCAATGTCCAATCGAGCGAAATGGTATCACCGGCGTATTCATCGGGGTCGTATGAATTACTAGCGATTACGGTGTCTTTTCCCTGCTCGATGTAGCTCGGTATGCTGATTTGTGCTACCGGCGGCGAGTTTTTAACTTCTATTGTTCCTGATTCACTATCCGTCGCTTCTCCGTCACTTACCGTTAAATTGACAGTGTATGTTCCTTCTTTAGTAAATCTGATGTCCGGCGAAGATCCCGAGAGACTACCTGACCATCCTGATGAAGGACTGATACCCCATGAATAGCTTAATGGATCTCCATCTGGGTCGTAAGAATATGAGCCGTTGAGGGTTGCTGTGCCTCCCTGGAATATACTCGATGGCATGGAAAGGAAAGCGGTCGGCGGACTGTTCATAGCACCCACGGTTGCGGTATCCACATCACCTAGATCGCCATCGGTGACGATTAATTGTATATCATAGTTGCCACTCTCATTTATGGTGATTGAACCGCCAGCAACCCCCGATAAAGTACCCGACCATCCTGTAGATGGACTGACGCTCCAAAAGTACATTAACGAATCGCCATCCGGGTCGTAAGAATCCCAACCATCGACGGAAATCGTACCACCCTTCTTCACATTCGTTTCTGAAGTGTTGATGATTGCAACCGGAGCACTGTTGGCTTTTGCTATGGTTATTGATGTCTGATCATCGGAATATTGCGTACTTGTGCAATATGCCCTCACGCTTACGTTATAAGTACCGGCAGAGCTAAAGTTAATGCTTGTAGTATTCGAGAATCCGCTATCTACCAAACTTCCATCTTTATACCAATTAAAACGCTCAGGTGTCCAGCCCGAGGTATCTGCCCTAAATATGACTGAACCCGGAGGGGCGTTCGATGGCCCGCTTAATGTAACACTTCCGCAGGTGGTCGGTGGCGGCGATGCGCTTTTGTACACTTTGGTTTGCAGATTATCCACTAAGGTATCGTAAAATTCTGTGTCTGAGAAGTACACTCGCGGCCGGACGATAAAATGCTCAATATAGGAATCTACGTTACTAAGTTCGCTTGCCGATATGGTAAAAGTGAAGCTACGACTTGCCGATAGTTTGCTTGAATAATCAGCAGGATCTTGTAAATCTTCCTCTCCTGCAGGAACTTGATCTTTTCTCGCAAAGATAACCCATTTTTGAATATCGCTTGTACTGCCTGAATAATTCTTAAGCTGGGCCGAAACGTTGATTTTTACCTTTATGTCTGATCCATTAAATTGAACGCTTGTGGGATCAACTGTTGCCGTAGCGACGACGTATGGATCGCTCGTTGGTGGTGCTGGTTCTGCATATACCCCGACAATTCTGTACCCACCGTTGACCTGCAAAAAGTCCCTGTGTGTTAGGCTGGGGCCACTTTCAACAAACCAGTCGCTCTTCTGTGTAACAAGGTTTTGCAAATAAGATTTTACTAGTACTAAGGACCCGCTTGTTTTCGGAATATCGTATTGGACTTCATCCCCAGGATAATATTGTTTAGCTAAATCCTCATAACTAAACCATGAACCATCTTCTTTCATTTGAACGAATTGTACCTTGTATGGATCTGGATCAAATGTAACTCGGATATCGTAATAGTCATCAAAGTCCTCCGGGTGTGACCAGTTGGCTGCACCAAGTATATCCGCTTTGGAGTAATATTTTGTAGACTGTAATACCCCGTTTTTTGATACCTGAAAGATAGCACTCAAGTATATTTTTTCTCCGGCCACAACATCTTCCATATTGGCATCGTTAAGGGCTTTATTTACATTGTCTTTAGATATGTTGAAGTATGTTGTAACAGGTTTCCCCGGTACTGGCGGATCCGGATCTTGACCCACTTGTTTCATATTTTCCATTTTTCCATGAGCAATAGATGTAGGATTACCATAGGCCGAAACGCGATGGACCATCCATCCAGTTGTAACATATTTCGTATTAGTAGAGGCGGCGGTACCTGTTGTGTTGAATAATATTTCACCACCAACAACCCTAACGTCAACAGCAGCAAAGGCTTTTGGCATAGGTATCATTGGTATAATAAAAACAACAATAAGGAGAACTGCAACTGCCTTTTTGTATATCGGCACTCCCATTCACTCCTTTCTTTGAATTAAACTCGACAATTTGATAGCCATCGAGATTAAATTTTTCCAAAAAAATACACCAAATCTCATTCAACAGGAGTGTGTCCTATTCAATGAGATAGGTGTTCTGTTCAAGCATAGGCTTCTGTTTCTTAATTCATAATGTTGTTTTTGAACAAGCTGGCTGTGTTGCTGATTCTAAGTGTAGAGCCCCAGTTACCACCGGAATGATTCGTGCTGAGTTCAATGTCGGTATAACCCTTGTATTCAACATCCTTTTTCAACTTTTGATAGTTGATTAAATCGTCGTATAACAAGTTTTCATTTTCTTTGAATGAAGTGATTTTAAAATCGAACTGCGAACGCACGAAGAACCCTCCAAAACCCGCATCATAAATCATCGTTGGCTCCGGTTTTAACGAACCTTCAACTACAATTTGGTTTTGTTGAACCCATTCCCTATAATCCTTTAATTTTCTACGGAGAGCATCTTCATTCACCCCTTTATTGATGTATTCGAAGGCTTCCGATTCCCAATTCTCATCAATCGTCCGATAATCGACGTTTAATACGAGATCATAGTATTTTTCTATTCTCTCCATCCAAATATCGACGTTTTCATCAGTAAACTGCGGTTCGGTGGAATACAGTTTCGACGATACTCTTCTCTTAGTAACATCCGGGTTAGAGTACGGATATTTCATCTCGTACATTTCGTTAGGAATGGTAGCCAAAATGTAAGGATAATCCTTGTAGTTACTCGGCAAATCCGTTGTTCTGATAACCCTCCCCAAGCGGTCTTTCTGTACGTTTCCTTGATCTTGTTGTTCGGTTTGATCTGCTTGACCCGTTTGGTCGGTTTCTGGCAACTTATCCAGTGTATTCAAAACCATCACAACTGCCTCAGCGCGAGTTGCGGTCTTTTTCGGACCAAATGAACCATCCAAATAACCATTGACGATTCCCAAGTCGTTTGCAATTTTGATGTATCCTCTAAATTTCTCATCGACTTGAGTTAAATCCGTCAGCTTGCTGAATATTTTCTTCCAATAACCCTGATCTTCCGCTTCCTTCGCCTTGTCCAATGCCCTTACCGCCATCACCGCAATTTCTTGACGGGTAATATTTTTGGAAGGCTCAAACTTCAGGTTGTCATACTCATCGGTTAAGATGATGTTGTTTTCGATTGCCGTTTCAATATACGGTTCTGCCCAATTGTTATCATCAACAAAAACCGATGATTTCTTGGATATGGGCAATTTCATGGCTCCCACCAAAGCGGTTGTAAATTCTGCCCGAGTAATCGGGTTTTCCGGTCTGAACGTACCGTCGCCATACCCGTTGATAAATCCTAATTCTACAGATTTTTTAATGCTTGCCTCTGCCCAATGCGAGGAAATATCGGTGAAAGTAATATGGGCAGTATTTGCTAAAACAGAACCGTTAAACGACACAAGAAGTAACACCGCCAACAATAGCGTGCTGATTATTTTTTTCATTTATATACCCATTCCTTTCGTTTCGCTCAATGGCACAAAACGGGATGAAATCCGTTCACTTTGAGCGATTTTTTTGTATTCTTGAGTTACAGGGATA
>NZ_JAYJLD010000027.1 GCF_035282765.1 Ferviditalea candida
GATCCGATTATATATTAAGGCATATAAAATTCAAGATCTCCAAACTACGCTTGCTTGATCATTCTCAACAATGATATGGTCGATAAGTAAGCGTATTGCATTTTTTGATTTCACACGGTCAATTCCCGTAATATCTCCAAGTAAATCCTTAGCTTTTTGTTTTATATCGATCTCATTCCCTTTACGGTTTTCCAGTTTTTTTAATTGCACATTTAGTTCAGTTCTTTCCAAATCAACTCTTTCGCGGGCTGCTTTCAAATCTTCAGCAGATATCAGGTCGTTTTCATACGCTTCAATTTGTTTTTGCATTTTCTTATTGATTTTGGAAAGTTGGTTTTTTAATTCTTTGATTTCATCATCGAATGAACGAGAAGGTGCGATGACCATTTTTATTTGATTTTCCGATGATGTCGCGACCATTTTAATGCGCTCAACAATTTGTTCTTCTAAGTCATCACGATGCACGGCATGATGTTTGCATCCGTAACCAGCAACATAAGACGAACAAATATAACGAAAGTAAGTATATTCTCCATATTTGTTTTTGTGCCTACTCGTATTACCCTTCATATTTTTACCGCAATATTTACATTTCACTAAGCCGGTCAAAAGATAGGTTTCATTTTCGGCGTGCTTATGTGCGACAGAACGAGTTTTGAATATTTCTTGCACTCGATCAAACCGTTCATGGTTAATGATTGCTGGGTGATTATCATTCTTTATAATCCAGTCTTTCTTATCGCGCATGGTCATCTTTCCATTTTTATTCTGGCGCTTATTATATATCATGATACCGGCAATTGTTTCGGTCCGCATTAAACGTTTGACGTTCGTTTGATCCCAGAGTTTACCTCGCTTTGTAGCTGCTCCAGCCTCGTTAAGACGCTTTGCGATCATGCGGTGGCCGTGACCTTCTTCAGCTAATTCAAACATAAGTTTGACATATTGAGCTTCAATATCATTGATTTCATACTTTCCTTCCACAATATCATAACCATAGCAAGGCAGCGTAATAGCTTTGTCAGTGTTTCGTGCTAATGACATCATATTATCTTTCACACGCTCGCTAATACGTTCCCGTTCAAACTCTGCAAACGCAGCGAGTAACTGTAGTACCATCCTTCCGACGGCAGTGGATGTATCAAAGCCTTCCGAAGCTGAAACATAACTGCAATTATGTTCCTCTAGAAGTTTAACAAATTGAAGCATATCTAAAAGATTTCGCGACATACGATCAAGTTTTGAAGTAAGCACAATTTCGAATTCATTATTTTTTACCCGTTCAATCATCTTTTGTGCATCTGGGCGACGCATATCTTTTGCGCTGAATCCGTCATCCTCGAAAAACATTGGTCTATTCCATCCCATTGCCTTGCAATAAGCCTCTAAACGTTCTTTTTGTTCCAATAGTGAGTTGCCTTTATCGGCTTGTTCATCGGTACTTACGCGGACATAAGCAGCAACGCGCATAGTTTTCTCTCCTTAGTATTTAATGACATTCATTTTCAATTTCCCTATAATCTTCGCTTCTGCTGGGGGACAAAAGATAGGCGGGTAAGCAGCATTTTCACTTTGGAGAACAAGCGTTTCCACGTTACGATATACCCTCTTCAAAACTGCCTCATCACCAATTAAAACTGCAGCGATTTCTCCATTCTCAACTTCCGGCTGTTTCCTTATTAAAAGAAGGTCGCCGTCATAAATTCGGGCACCCACCATACTGTCTCCTTTGGCATGGAGATAAAAGTGTTCGCCGCTCCCGATCCATTCTTTCGGAGTTGGTTCGTATCTTTCGATATCTTCATAAGCCAAAGTTCCATCGCCGCATGAAATCCTTCCTACAACAGGGAGGGAAACTAAATCACTTACTTTTTCGTCCGAGAATATGTCGTCGATATTAACCCCATATACACTCGCCAACTCTCTAACCATATCAAGGCTCGGCCGGCGGTTTTCATTCTCATAATGGGAATATGTTTGCTTGCTTACTCCTAATCGCTTGGCCACTTCTTCTTGTGTCCAACCTTCAATTTTTCGGAGTTCTCTCAGTTTTTTACCGTACATATTTTTAGCAGCCCCTTTCACATATATTATAAACAAAAAATCAAAAATGTAAACAGAAAGTTGACAAGAATATACAAAAATCATGGAAACTTGCGGTTGACATCGCCTATATGTTGATTTAATATTGAGTCAACGGGAGGGCGACAAACATAATTTTGAAAGGAGGATTCGTGGAATGTCGATAGTCGTAACTAGGCGCAAAGAATTAAAGTGGTCACAGGATAAAATTGCTAAAAAAATAAATATATCACGCCAGTATTATAACGAAATTGAAAACGGAAAACGAACGCCTTCCGTGAAGATTGCTAAGGAGTTAGCGGACTTACTCGGCATTAGTTGGACAATTTTTTTTGATAAATCAGTCAACAAATAGGCGACTACATGGAGGTGTGAAAATGACTGATGAGGAAAAACGGAGAAAAAAGGAGCAATTGATTCGGGAAATTTATGAAGAAATAAAGGAAGAATCGGCCAAGCAGACATAGTGTAGTCCATCGATTTGTTCAGCATATCTTACCAATGGGAGGGGATGATTATGCCAAAACGCAAAAGACGTCAGGGAATAAAAATCATCGCCGATTACATGATCGTTGATGGAGAAGTCAAACAAATTGATCCGTTTAACACACCAGGCTTGGCTGATCGTTGCAAATTGGCTTGGGCAGAAATGATCACTGGTGTTAAACATGAAATTGTTTCGAAAGGAGCAACCCCATGAAAACCACGGTTGAGAAAAAAGCCCGCGCCTATGCCAAGAAACACGGCTTCTACCTTCGCCGGATTCCGCATTCGCTGGCGCATCCGAACGGGTACATACAAATCACTTCTCCAACAGGCGTGCAGTTCCGGGCTGATGGAATGGCGGATGCCGTGACAGAAATGATTGTCTACCGATCAAAGCATAAATAGCGGACTCTGATCCGCACGTTTTTTTCCAAGTGAGATGGGACGAGCCCAAAGAAAGGAGGTGAACCACATGATTGCCATACACCCAGTACATCGCAGGCTCGACGAGTTGCAAATAAAAGTGGATAGATTGGGCGGGTATCATAAACTTTCATTGGACGAGCAGCGGGAACTCGCTCAATGTCTCAAGGTAAACGCGGATATCGTCCGCAAATTGGACGAACTCAAGCAACTCTCATTTATCGCTCATGTTGCCGGGGATGTTGATTGGGGTTTGGAGTTGGCAAGTAGAATAGAAGAAATTGAAGTGAAAATGATTTGAAGGGAGAGGACAAGCCCATGAATGAACCGACATCCTTGCACGAAAAGTTGGCTCTGGAAGTGTACAAGCTGCGCGAGGAAAACAACGATCTGAAGACCCGTGTGGAAGCTTTGGAGAAGGAAAATACCTGCCTCAGCCTGATGAATTACGAGTGGGTCGGGAAGGTAGTATTATGACCAACCACGGATAAACGTCTGCCGCACCAAGACAATTGAGGAAAGCGAGGTGAAAGAATGATCTACTCCATTTGGTGGCAAGGAATTGGATTTATACTTTTTCTTCTAGTTCTTGTGCTTTTGGTAGAGAGACTTGAAAAGAAGTCCAAGCCTGATCAGAAACCGGGACCATACCAATCCGCTTTACATGCGTATCAGCAAGCGCAGAGGAACTTTGACCAGGCGGAGCCACAGTACATAGATATGGCGATTGCGGATTGGAATATTCATGAAAGTCGGTTAGTTAATGAAATGCGAAAAATCAAGATTCAAAAAGAAGAATGACGGCGGCAACCGTCATCCTAAATTCATGACTATAGCGAATAGCTCACCGTCATCATACCACGGAATGGCGGTGAGTATCAAGGGAGGAATGGATTTGCAAGTGACCATTCAATTTGACCCGTTTCGAAATGTCGAAACCTCTATTATCCATAATCACGGCATTCATATCATTTTGGCTGAAGATGACGAGGTAAAAGTTCAATCCCTGGGGCATCCAGAAAACCGCTTGATGTTGTCAATGAGCAAAGAGGATCAAATCCGACTGGCTCATGCGATATTAAAGCAGCATTGTAATTATCCAGATGAGCGGCGGATATCGAATCACGAAATAGAAACTGAAATTGAAACGCATCATCGCACAATGACTGAGAAATTGCGGGAAATCGGTATGAAAGAAAGAGATTTTATTTGAAGGAGGAAAACGCATGAATGCATTATTAGCGGAAGAATTTGACGAGATCAACGAAGCCACGGAATCAAAGTTTCAGATCACGGATCTATCTTCGTTAAATTGGGCTTTGCGGAAAATGGCAGCACTCCAAACCAAAAAGAACGAAGTAAACCAACTTGCGGATGAAGAAGTGGAACGGATTGAGGCGTACCGCAAAAGGGAATTGGATACACTCCAGCGGTCGGAAGAGTTTTTCAAGCACTTGATCGGAGAATATGCAATGAAACGCCGAGAAGAAGAACCGGGATACAAAGGGGATAAGACTCCTTATGGCAGGGTCGGATTCCGAAAGTCTCAACCGAAGTGGCATTATGAAGATGACAAACTGATTCAGTTCTTGGAGGCCAATGATCGGGCTGATCTGATCCGGATTAAAAAAGAGCCTATCAAAACAGAAATCAAGAAGATTTTCCAAGTTACCAATGATGGGGATGTGTACGATGAGAACGGCCAGCATGTGGAAGGTATCACAGTCGAGTTTATGCCGGATACATTGGATGTGAAAGTGGAGTGAGCGAAAAGACGCTTGTTAAGAAATTAGTTGAGGTCATGAAGCATGTCAAATACATTCAGAAAACCGGTAAAAATACTTTTCATAACTACAACTATGCAACGGAAGCGGATGTAAATGAAAAAGTCCGTGAAGTGCTGGCAGAAAATAACGTAATCCTAATTCCAAATGTGAAAAGCCATGCGCACCGGGAACACATCAACGCCAAAGGCAAAACCGAGTACATCGTGACCGTAGAGGTAGAATTCACTTTCATAGATGGAGACAGTGGAGAGAGAATCACGTTCACCACTTTTGGTGAAGGTCAGGATGCTGGAGATAAAGGAACATACAAAGCCATAACAGGAGCACAGAAATATGCGCTTATGAAAGCATTTATGATTCCCACTGGTGACGATCCTGAGGGCGATCTGGGTGTTGATGAACGGAATAATGGGAATGAGAACCGCCAAGACAAGCCTCCGGCATCACTCAAGGCGAAATACCAGCTCGGCAAAGGCAGTTTAGATGGATACGAAGATTGGGTCGAGGATATGAAATCCAAAGGGCACAACTATCAAAAAATGGAGCAGATCTTGCAGACTGCGCTCAGTAAAAAGGAGGCATAAACGTGCTGAACCGATCTATTCTAATCGGGCGACTCACCCGCGATCCGGAGCTCAGATACACACCTAGTGGAGTTGCAACCTGCACCTTCACGCTAGCCGTGGATCGACCATTCAAAACGCAGTTAGGGGAGCGCGAGACAGATTTCATTAACATTGTGACTTGGCGGCAGTTGGCGGAAACCTGCTCTAATTATTTACGCAAGGGACGTTTAACGGCAGTCGAAGGACGTATCCAGACCCGGAACTATGACAAAGACGGTCGGAAAATCTATGTGACCGAAATCATGGCGGACAACGTTCGATTCCTGGAGCACACCAACGCCCGTGAAGCAGAGGAAAACGGCGGCGGCCCGATCAAAGGTGAAGAAAATGAACTGGATTTCTTGAATGATGATCTGCCTTTTTGAAGAACCCAGAAAACGTGAATTTCGGCAAATCTATCATGAAATCTTTGGGGAGGAAATGGCATGAACGTAGATCGTCATATCACCGAGATCATGCGATTACGGAGGGCAGCAGACGAGCTGCCTGATGATATACCGCATGCACTCATGGAAAAGATCGAACTCTTAGCAAAGTGCATGGTGTTTGTAGGCCGTCTCTCCAGTTTTCTCGATGGCGAATATAAGCGGATATACGCCGAACGAAAGAGAGTCTATGCGGAGTCTTATGTCAAATCCAAAAGCGCGAGAGAAGCGACGGCGGAACTCTCTATCGTGGACCACCGGAAGAAGGAAGCGCAAGCTTATGAAGATATGCATCGCTGGAGAAATGCTTTTGAAGCTATGCAGGAAGAGATCCACGCTTTAAAACTGAAAATGCGCATTGATTTTGCAGATGGAACGGGTGATTACAATGTACGAACTGAAACCAGTCCCAAAACCAAAGCACGGGCGTAACAAGCCTACAGCCAAAAAGCGAGGAACGATCAGCCAGAAGGTAAGGAAAGAAGTTGAAACACGCAGCGGAGATCGTTGTGAACGATGTGGCAAACACAAATCGCAAGTGTGGACGCTGGAAATGGCCCACATTCAGCGTAGGTGGAAGAGTGAGACACTTATTACTGCAAATGACATCGTGCGATTGTGTGGTCCGTCTAGCGATTCGTCAACGTGCCATCATTTTGCGGACTACACGAAAATTGGGCGAGAATGGCTCCGGGAGTTTGGAGAAAGGCTGAAAGCCAATGATCAATGAAATCCCACTCAAAACCCTAATCCCTGAGGATTGGTGGCAGATCAGAAAGACCGATCCGGAAAAGTTCAAGTCCCGGGTGAGAGAATACATCGCCCGGGGCTATCCCAGATGGAAGGTAATAAAAGCGTCTTATCCGTTTGTTTATTTAATGGACGAAAGGAGTAAGTCAGATTGAGCGACAAAACGAAGATTGAGTGGGCGGATGCTACGTGGAATCCCATAACAGGCTGCACGAAGGTCTCAGAAGGATGTCGAAACTGCTATGCCATGATATTGGCAGAGAGGTTCCGGGGAACGCCCGGGCATTATTACGAGAACGGATTTGACATCACGCTGCGGCCGGACAAGCTCGATCAACCGCTGAAATGGAAACGGCCGCGGCGGATCTTCGTGAACAGCATGAGCGATTTGTTTCATGAGCAAGTGCCGTTCGATTTCATCGATCAAGTATTCGCGATTATGGCACTTGCATCACATCATACATTCATGGTGTTAACCAAGAGACCGGAGCGGATGTTGGAGTATTGCTCCAACCCTCAAACGCCGTTTCGGGTGGCAAGACAGGTGGATGTCATTTCTGCAATTAAATGTCTAGGAGATGAAGAAATCCGACCGATATCTGGTTATCCCGGCTATTTCGCTTCCTCTCATGGATATATCTATTCAGAAAAACGAGGACGCCGAAAGAGAATGAAGCCAGACATTGGCGAGCAAGGACATCAACGGGTCCAATTGCACAGAGAAGGTGCAGGGAGATATGGCGATCGCCTGCTTGTTCACCGAATCATCTTAGAGATGTTCGTTGGTACTCCGCCTACTCCTGATGCACAAGGACGACATAGAGACGGAAACCCAGGAAATAATGCAGTTTCTAATCTGTTGTGGGGCGATCAAGGTGAGAACTGGTCAGACAGCAAACGCCATGGAAGTTATCGGCGTTATTCAAAATTGACACATCAACAAGTGACCGAAATAAGACTACGCCATGACACAGGGGAGTCAAACGAGGCGCTGGCCCGCGAGTTCGACGTATCCGCTACGCAAATTCGAAACATCACATCTGGTGCTCAGTGGTCGGTCGAGACTCCGATTGAATGGCCATTGCGCAATTGTTGGAAGGGCATCAGCGTAGAGAACCAAAAGGCAGCTGACGAACGGATACCACTTCTGTTGCAAACGCCGGCGGCGGTTAGGTTTCTGTCCTGCGAGCCTTTGTTGGGGCCGGTGGACCTTGAACGGCATCTAAACGGAGGGAAAACCTTAGACGAATGGAAGGCCAGAGCTCTTTCAGGAGTTGATCCGTATGGCTTCCGTCCACCGTATCCGCGAATTCATTGGGACATCGTCGGCGGCGAGAGCGGCCCCAGGGCGCGGCCAATGCATCCAGAATGGGTGCGATCGATCCGTGATCAATGTCAGGCTGCAGGAGTGCCATTCTTCTTTAAACAGTGGGGTGAGTGGTCGCCGTGGTATGGCGACGAAGACGATGATTGTCCTTGCGGTAAGGAGCACGAAGGGAATGAACATTGCTCAAAAATGCACTTCTGGGGATATACAGGAAGCGGCGGACCAGCAGGATATGAGCCAAGAGGGATTGTTTGTTCATACAGGGTTGGCAAAAAATCCGCCGGCCGCCTACTCGGCGGCCGAGAGTGGAATGATTTTCCGGGGAGTTGATGAGAATTGGCTTGGATTGAATTGCACCAATCTCTCTGGACGCACAAAAAAACAATCATGATCGCCGCCATTCTGGACATCGATGAACTGTATGCGGCAGCTCATATGTCAAAACTTTGGACGTGGGCATTAGATAATGCGCCAGATGGGAATTTAACCGGCCTTCCTGATCGAGTGATTGCTTTCGGTGCAGGTTGGAAAGATGATGCCTCTGTTTTTGTTCAGGCGGCAATAGAAGCAGGGTGGATTGATCGAGAAGGAGATTCAACTACCTTGCATGATTGGTATGACTACGCCGGAAGGTTGCTTGAGAAAAAAGAAGCGAACAAAGAGCGCATGAGAAGCAAACGTGCAAAGAATGTGCAACGCACGTGCAATGAACAAACAACGCACGTGCACGGGCTACCTAACCATACCTTACCTAACCAAACCATACAAAAAGATATAGATTCTTCTTCTACGCCCACGGCCGAGATCGAAAACTATTTTGTCCAAAAGCGAAGGAAAGGATTTTCTGTAAAGCCAGAGGACTTGCAGAAGATCATCGAGATCGTCGAGTATGGCATTCCCGCGGATCATGTGAAGGCCAGTATCGATCGAATATTCAAGGAGTTTGTTCCCAAGCATCCGAAAGACAGAATCACGACATTCTCCTATTGCGAAGCTGGAATCTATCAAGACTGGCATCTTCATCAAGAACGGAAAGGAGTGAATCCGAATGCACCACCTGAAGGAAGGACTGGAGGAAATTCTGAGCAGAGCGAAAGCCAGAGCGGAAGAAGCCAAAGCTACTACGACCAATACCCCGGACTCATCCAACAACTCTGAATGTGGTTGTGTAGACGGATTTATCCTTGACGGCTGGACGGCCCGGGAGTGCGAATGCCAGCAGAGAAAACGGCTTTTCGCCAGAATGAAAAACGCCATGATCCCGGGGGAGTATGAGCAAGCGGAGTTTTCCACATTCCGGACCGAAGCAGGCGTGCAAGTAGGCATGCTGCAGCGGATCACGGAATACATGGAGAAGTTCGACCAAATCCATAATCAGCAGATTAATAGTTTTGGGTTCATCGCGGTATTCGGCGAGCAGAAATTGCGTGAGATCAAGAATTCAGCGCAGCGTGCACAAATGAAGGCCAAGCACAACAATTTCGGGATCGGAAAAACCCACTTGCAGATCGCCGCGGCAAAGGAATTGATCAAGCGAGGCTATACGGTTCTTTGTATCTCGGATGTGGCGTTCATGGAGGAAATGTCAAAGGCGCGCGGATATAACGATTCCGGCGAGGCCGTGACCAAACTGAAAGCGGCTGCCATTCATGCTCCGGTACTGGTTTGGGACGACATCGGAAAGGCCAAGCCAAGCGAATTCAGGCTGGATATGTATTACGAGATCATTAATGAGCGATATAAGGCAAAACGGCCGATTATCTTCTCATCGAATGAGGATTCGGAAACACTGACGGAGCGGATCGGGGATGCTGCGGCAAGCCGGCTGATGGGCATGGCAAGAGGTCGATTGTTCCAGGTCGAGGGAAAAGATCATCGATTGGCGGGTGGGAAGATATGAGCGATCACAGAAACCGCGAACTCATCGAATCCTGGGAGAGCTTCCGCTATCACATCAAGGACAGGCTTATCTCACTGGACAACATGACCCGGGCGATGGTGAGTGAAATGGAGACATTGGGAGTCCCGCAGAAACTGGTGAGGGAAAAGCTGCCTGACCTATTCGCGGAGTTGTGGGCTGAGGTGGCAGCGGAACAAAGCGAGAAATACGACCAAAGGAGGCGGACGGGGTGATAGATGAAAAAGAGCAAAATTCGCGAAAAGGATTATTCTGCATAATGCCGGAAAGCGAGGGATTAGGATGAAACGCTATGTAGGGGTAGACCCATCAACCCAAACAGGCCTTGTGATTTTAAATGAATCTGGAGATTTGATAGATTGCATGGAGATTACAGCAAAAGGCAAAGACCCGGAGCGCATGGCGGAAATCATATTTAAAACTCTCGAGCAAATTGAATATAGCGATAGAGTGACTATCGAAGGATTCGGCTTTGCATCACGATATGGATTTTTACTCGGTGGTCTTGGTTGGGGCATGCGTTTAGGTCTCTATGAGCGCGGCGTGAGATACACCGAAGTAGCTCCAGCAGCACTCAAGAGATTCACAGGAGCCAAAGGCAACGCCAAAAAGGATGAGATGGCTGTGGAGATTTTCAAACGTTGGGGATTCGAACACAAATCAGACAACGTGCGTGACGCTTTTGTATTGGCTCAGATTGGGCGTTTCATCGGCGAGGGAATAGACGGAACCAAGTTTCAGCAGAAGATCATACAAACAATTCTCGGCGGTATAGAGAAACGGAAAACAAAAGCATTGAGGTGAAATGAATGAGTTGGGAGCAGAAATATCAAAATTTCATAAAAAATAAACGTGCCGTCATGCCGCCATCCGGATTCAGCGTTGATCGGGACAATCTGCACAGCAGTCTATTCGACTTCCAGCGGGATCTCGTCCGCTGGGCACTGCGGAGAGGCAGAGCAGCGATCTTCGCCGGCACAGGACTCGGCAAGACACGAATGCAGATTGAGTGGGCGATGAACGTTCACCGACTGTCAGGGGGAGACGTTCTCCTCCTGGCACCGCTGGCTGTCGCTTCGCAGACGGTCCGCGAGGGTGCAGAGCTTGGTTATACGATCACCTTTTGCCGATCCCAGGATGACGTGAAGCCCGGTCTCAATATCACCAATTACGAGATGCTGCATCACTTTGAGCCGATCCTGTTTGATGGCGTGGTGCTGGACGAGAGCTCCATCCTCAAGTCGTTCACCGGCAAGATCCGGACTGATCTGATAGAGTCATTTGCTTTTACTCCGTATCGTTTGGCTTGCACAGCCACGCCGGCGCCGAATGATTTCATGGAGATCGGCAACCATGCCGAGTTCCTGGGCGTCATGAGCCGGACTGAAATGCTCTCCATGTACTTTGTCCACGACGGCGGGGATACGCAGAAATGGCGGCTCAAAGGCCATGCAGAGGATTCATTTTGGAAATGGGTAGCAAGTTGGGGCGTCGTTCTCGAGAAGCCGTCTGATCTGGGGTACGCCGACGACGGATATATCCTACCACCACTTACGATTACGGATCATGTGATCGAGGTTGAAGGGGAGCTTGGCAAGACGCTGTCCGAGCGGCAGCGGGCACGCCAGGAGACGGTGGAGGAGCGCGTGGCCGCTTGTGCCGCCATCGTCAACGCTACGGATCGGCCGTTCCTGGTATGGTGCGATCTGAATATTGAATCGGAATTATTAACAAATTCCATTCCAGGAGCAGTTGAGGTTAAAGGATCGGACAAGCCCACACACAAGGAGAAAGCGATGCTGGACTTCGCGACTGGCAAGATCCGCGTACTCGTCACCAAGCCATCAATTGCTGGATTCGGAATGAACTGGCAGCATTGTGCGGATATGGCGTTCGTCGGTCTCTCAGATAGCTTTGAGCAAGTCTTTCAAGCGGTTCGACGTTGTTACCGATTCGGCCAGACGCAGTCGGTTAATGTGACGATGATCACGTCCAGCAGAGAAGGTGCAACGGCTGAAAATATCAAGCGAAAAGAAGCTGATTTCCGGAAGATGGTCTCCGAAATGGTCAAATATACAAAAGAGATCACGTCGGAGGCGATCCGCTCAACGGAACGCGATGCGACAGAATATGAACCAACAATTCCAATGATTATTCCAAACTGGTTAAGGAGTGAGACTTTTGCAACAACAGGTTAACGCCATAGATCAAGTGATAAAATCCGATTTTGCACTTTACAACGGCGACTGCGTGGAAATTTCACGTGGTCTGCCGGATAACAGTATCCATTATTCCATCTTCTCGCCGCCATTTGCTTCGCTGTATACGTACAGCAACAGCGATCGAGACATGGGGAATTGTCAGAGCGATGATGAGTTTTTCGAGCATTTCCGCTTCTTGATCCGGGAGTTGTTCCGGATTACCATACCGGGGCGACTGGTCAGTTTCCATTGTATGAATCTACCGACAAGCAAGGCGCATCACGGATATATCGGCATCCGCGACTTCCGTGGCGAACTGATCCGCGCATTCGAGGCGGAAGGGTGGATCTATCATAGTGAAGTCGTGATCTGGAAGGACCCCGTAGTCGCCCAGCAGAGGACCAAGGCGCTCGGTCTTCTCCATAAGCAGATCGTCAAGGACAGCGCCATGAGTCGCCAGGGCATTCCGGATTACCTTGTAACCATGCGAAAGCCCGGGGTTAACCCGGAGCCGATCGTAGGCGAGTTTGAGGAGTTCGTCGGTGAAGGGCTGGACGTAAGCCGGGAAGCCTACGAGAAGCATGCGGCCGAAGTCCGAGCAGATGGCCGGGAGCCATGGCCGTTTGAGATGTGGCGCTCTGTGTTCGTTTGGCAGAAGTACGCCTCGCCGGTCTGGATGGATATCAACCCATCAAATACCCTTCAATACCGCTCAGCACGGGATGAGAAGGACGAAAAACACATCGCACCGCTGCAGCTCGATGTCATCGCTCGCGGTGTGGAGCTCTGGAGCAATCCGGGGGATATCGTATTCTCACCATTCGCCGGCATCGGGTCGGAAGGATACCAAGCGATCAAGATGGGTAGGCGATTCGTTGGAGTGGAGTTAAAGGAAAGTTATTTCAGGACCGCAGTTAGAAACTTAGCTTCAGCAAAAGACCGCCAAGATGAGAACCAAATGGACATATTTGATTTTATATCGGTACATCAACGGTAGCTTACGAGATTGGGAAAAGAATGGCCATCGAAAAAAAAGACGAGGAGAAATTTTTAAATGAAAGGTTTCAAAGTTTTCAATCCGGATTAGACTTGCCAAAATTTTCAGTATGAAGTAGGGAAAGAATTCGTGGACGAGGGATTGAAGTCACCCGCTGCTGCACAGACGGCACTAAAAACGCAGCGTCAACGAAAAATTCAAAATCCATTATTTCAAGAAAATGGTGAGGGGAGGTTTACTGATTGATTAAAAAATTAAATGATGAAATCAATCGTCTGAAATCAATCGAGCATATAGTGGCAGAACGCGAGGACTTAATTATCGAGGTTGAACAACTCCGCAACCAACTAAGTGAAGCGGTAGAATGTATCAAAGAATTGATGTGGGTAGGCGATTCACACGGAAGACCATACTGCAACGAATGCCATGGATATAAAGAAGTTGGACATATGCCGCGTTGTTCTATTAACCGGCTCTTATCCCACATCCAAGGAAAGGAGAACCCACATGAGTGATCAAACCATCGCCCAACGACTCAGCATCGAGTATGATCGATTAGCGGACGAAAACCGGAAATTGCGTGAAGAAGTCGCCAGGCTTCGCGGTGCACTCCAGGGCGCTGCACAGGCAGCGAATATTGCGGGTGCGGAGTTGAAGAGGCTGCAGCGGGAAAGGGAAAAGCTGGTTGAGGGGTTGCGGACTTTTCTCGCAGAACTAAATCGCCGCTACAAAGAATCCCATCACAAATGGGAAACCGAGGCGGATTTATACGAACAAGGCATGGCAGCCGGATTCGATATAGCCGAGAACCGATTACGCGATATTCTCAAGGAAATCGGGGTGGAACCATGAACCTACTCGAACTTACAAACCAACTCATAACCATTTCCGACACCGTCCGGACAACCATGGAGCAGCTTGAGCAAGATCAAATTTTCGCTGACAAGGAATACAACGACCTGACGCATGCGCTTGAGTTGATCAGCTTCAGCGCCGTCGAAGGGTACAAGCTGGCCAAACAGATGCAGGACAACCGGATCCGCAGACGCAACGCCAAGAACCTGCGGGAGCAGCTGCAGCCGCTTTTTGAACTGGTGAACAAAAATCAAGTCTTTTTCCGGGAGCTGAAGAACGTCCATGCGCAGATTGAAACAACCATTGGCATCCAGCAAAAGCGAACCTACACGCCACGGGCCAGAGCAGACTTGTTTGAAAAGCAGGTGACGACATGAGCAAATGCCAATATCCCAACTGTCGCCATCCAGCTTCCGTCACTTGGGCTTTGGTGCCAGTCTGTCAGGAGCACTGGAAATCCATCTATCTCGAAACTGTGCAGTATTACCGCAAGGCAATCAGCCGGGAGCAGCGCGTTGTGTATGCGGAGATTGAGAGCTTGACACCCTGGCAGCGGAGGTGAGAGGACGTGAAAACCTGGTTTGATGTACTTGTCGAGCAGTATGCGGATGAAAAACATGACCTTGAACGATATCGGCAGTCGCTGGATCGGACAGATCTGAGCCAGAAAATAGAGTCCCAAACCGTCAGCGGCATGATCAGCGATTTGCAATTCTCCTTGACTTGGATGCGGAAAGGACGTCGGCCGGGAAGTCTGCGAGGGATCGACCGGCAGAAAATCTATCAGCGAACGGCGATTGGAGAGATGCTGCGTCCAGAAGAAAAACTGAAATTGCTAGATTTGCTTTTATCGATGTCGGACCGGGAACGCCAATGTTTTCTGCTGCATATGGCACAGGGGTTGACACATGAAGAAATTGCTGATAGATTAAAAGTGTCGAAAGGCACCGTGCAGACGTTTTTGAAAAGAGCTAAACGTAAGGTGCAGAAAGAGATTTAGCGGTTTTTGTCTTACTTTTGTCTTACTTTTGTCTTACAAAATGCAGTGCCATTAGTACGCCCAAAAACAGAAGTCACCCTATCGCGGGTGGCTTTTTTGCGTTGTCTTCGGAGGAGATATGGATGCAATTATTTACAAGAAGTATTTGCTTGAAAAAGAAACACCAAAGCAACCGGAGAAATGTGGTGGTTGCATCTGGGGAAAGTGGACCGGAACGAAACAGTCCTGTATGTTTCCAAGATGCGTCGGACCCGGATATGGACGATCTAAGCGCAGCGAGAGGAATCATTAACGGCATTCTCTTATCGATTCCCTTATGGATATTGCTTTTGTTAGCGAACTTTGAATTCGCAAACAGCTTTCAGGAATTTAGCGCCGTTGATAGTTACCGACAGTTCTGTATGCCGTTCAATTGGCCCGCCGTAATCGAGGATCCTGTCGTTTTGCAAAACGATTACAGGAACACCGAAGAACATCGCGTTATCAAAATCAAATGGTGATTTTAGAATATAACCGGATTTCATGGAATCGACTCCCTTCTGACAAAAATATTCGATATGTGGTAGGAAAAACCTTCCTTTTGTCGAAATGTGATAATTGGGGGTGTTGAAATTGAATATTGAAGCACTAAGGGATGAGGTATATTGGTTATTGCGAATCGGAGAAAAGATATTTGACGTTAACGACATCGTGTACTTTTCCCATAACGGGAATATTGCTAAGGCACCCAATGATATCGCTGATGTGTATAAATCAGGGAAAGATGCAAATTGGTTCAATTGGAATTCTTTTACCGTTTCTATTAAGAGCCATATAAATATTTATGAATCGTCACATCCTGAAGAATGGCGTGATTTAAAACCATTTATAAAATCATTAAGCGAGAAAGAATTAATCGCATTAAAAGAAAATGGCTCTTCGGATAGTTTGGTGGAAAAACCTCTGATGTAATTATGTTATAAAATCGGATTATGTAGTGGAATATCACACCCTAAAATGTTATAATTAAGTCATAAAAGGAGGGACGAGAGTGCGTGACATTAAGTTTAGAGCATGGGATACAGAAACTAAGGAAATGAGTTACGACTTCTTGGGAAAGAACTGGTTAAAGGTCTGCATTGAATCTCCATTCGTTGAACTTATGCAATATACCGGATTAAAAGACAAAAACGGCAAAGAGATTTATGAGGGTGATATAACAGTCAGTGAACATGCTTCTTATTCTATCCTTTGGGACGAAAACATGGCTCAGTTTAAAGCAAAGATCGAAAAGACTGATTCTGTTCTCACTAAAGGCTGTTCATTCCCTCTATGGCAGTACATTGAAAATAACGAGAAATGTAGGATTGAAGTCATTGGAAACATTTACGAGCACAAGGAGTTGATAAAGTGTGAGCATTGAAACGAAAATAAGAAACTTGATTAAGTACATGGATGATCATGACCAACCATACGAAGACATTTTTGAGGAAATAATTAAAGGCTCTTCGGAAAATATGGTGGAAAAGCCCTTAATGTAATTATAACATAAAATCGGATTATGCGGTTGAATTAACGTCCTAAAAATGGTATAATTGAAGTGTGAAAAACCCGTTTAGGAGGTGGTAAGAATGTGGCACGTAGTGATGTACTCAGCAGGCATTGGCAGTTGGTCTGCCGCTATGCGTGTAGCTGAAAAACACGGAACAGATAATCTCATTCTCCTATTCACGGATGTAAAACATAAGTTAGACCAACATCCGCACAGAGGAGAAGACCAAGATGCATACCGCTTCCTTGTCGAAGGAGCAAAGGTTATCGGCGGTAGGCTTGAATGGATATCCCGTGGAAAACATATTTGGCAAACGTTCGAAGATAACCGGTATATGGGCAACAGCAGGGTTGACCCTTGTAGTCGTGAATTGAAACGTGAAATGGCTCGTGAATGGGTAGAGAAGCATTTCAAACCTGATGAAGTAACCCTCTATATCGGTATCGATTGGACAGAAATGCACCGCTGCGCTTCTAACGAGAAGGCTTGGTATCCATACAAGGTTGAGTTTCCAATGTGCGAACAGCCTTATCTTGTGAAAAGCGATATGTGTCGTTGGGCTGAGTCACTTGGCGTTAAGCGTCCGAGGCTATATGAGTTAGGATTCTCTCATAACAACTGTGGAGGCTTTTGCGTAAAGGCTGGATTAGGACAGTTCTATAACCTCTTGAAGACAATGCCAGAACGGTACGCTTATCACGAATCGAAGCAAGAGGAGCTATTCTCCGTGCTTGGTAAGCGCGTTCCCTTTCTTCGGCAGACGGTTAATAGAAAGCTGCGATATTTAAGCCTTAAAGAGTTCAGAGAACAAGTTGAAGCTGGCAACCAAATTGATATGTTCGACATCGGCGGCTGTGGCTGCTTCGGTGATGTCGAGGAAGGAGACCAATATGCAACTGTCGCAGGATGAAGTCAACCTAATGCAAGACCTTGTGAAAAAACTCAGAAATGACGGTCTTGAATTAACCGCACAGACACTTGAAAAACTGCTCGCAATGAACACCAAGGAGCGTAGTTCATAAATGGACATTCTAAACCTATCGAAATTCAATGTAATGCAAGTAGCGGAGAACGAACACGACTTCCAGATACGGGTGGAGACAAACTCTCCACCTCTTGCCTGTCCTCATTGTGGCTGTGTAGCAAACCTTTACAAGCACGATAACAGAGAACAGCTTTGTATGGACTTGCCTATCCACGGAAAACGTGTAGGGCTTCTCATAAAGCGTCAGAGGTATCGTTGTAGAGATTGCAACCAAACCTTTTGGGAACGGTTAGACCATACGATAAATGAGAAGCGAAGCTGTACAAACCGCTTGCTATCGTACATCGAGAAACAGAGTATCAAGCGTACATTCACCAGCATTTCAGAAGATGTTGGGTTGAACGAGAAAACGATACGTAATATCTTTCGAGACTACATCAATCGCCTTGAAGAAACGCTTCGATTTGAAACTCCTAACTGGCTTGGCATAGACGAGATTCATATCATATCGAAGCCAAGGTGCGTTTTAACCAATATCGAGGAACGAACGTTGTTGGACATTCTTCCTAATCGTAATAAGGAAACGGTTGTGGGCTACCTCTCACGCCTTCCAAACAAGACGAGAATTGTTTATGTCACTATGGATATGTGGCAACCCTACAAGGACGCTGTGAAGGCTGTACTGCCAAAGGCAACTATCATCGTCGATAAATTTCACGTTGTCCGTATGGCTAACCAAGCGTTAGAAACCGTCCGCAAACAGCTTAGAGAGGGCTTGTCAGCAAAGGAACGGCGTGGGCTAATGCACGACCGCTTTATCCTCCTGAAACGCCACAAAGAGCTTACAGAGATGGATAAGATAACGCTTGACCTTTGGACAAAGAATCACCCCTCTCTCGGTACTGCGTATGACTTGAAGGAATCATTTTTCAATATTTGGGACAGCGATACAAGACAAAAGGCATTCCTCAAATATCACGATTGGAAAGCCAAGATACCGAAGGAACTACAATCCGCATTTGAGCCTCTTACAAAGGCTATGGCTAATTGGGAGACAGAGATATTCGCTTACTTCGACCATCGCATCACAAACGCTTATACGGAGTCTCTGAACAGCCTGATACGTGTTATGAATCGTATGGGTAGGGGATACTCATTTGAAGCCCTTAGAGCTAAAATGCTCTTTACAGAAGGTCTTCAAAAAGAACCCAAACCAAAATACAAAAAACGATTTGATGACCTCGAACGTTACGATATGAATTACCCTGTATTCGACAAAATGCCTCCTGCGGGAGTCGTTCGTGAACGTAGCGAATTGCCTCTTGGCATCGACATTTCCACCTTAATTGAGAAATTGGAGAAGGGCGAATTATAAGCCCTTTTCCACTATAAAATCCGAATACCCAAGAAAATTTGAGTAAGTTTTACTAAACACTCCATTACGAGTGTTTTTTATTTTGCAGGCCAGACTGTTACGCTTCGCTTCACAGACTGGCCAGATGCGGATGCTACGAAGCAAACCTTTGCGGGCGTCGCTCCGGCATCGTTGCTACGCAAAAACGGCTACTCAACCATGCCTGCGAGGGCGTTGGAATACTCCGGACCTGCTTAAAGGGGATCATCTGGGCAGTGATCCCGCCTCTTATCTCCGTGACCACAGCGGAGTAAGGTCCAGATCGTGGCGGTAAGCCCTCCACCGAAGCGAGAGAGGGCGCATTATTTCCAAATAGTGGGTCCTTCCAGCGTGCTGGCCTTATGCGGGTGCTGCGAAGCCCGAAATCCAACTAGATACAAATTTTTATTGGTTCATTTCGTTTCGCTATTCAAATAAATGCAAATAGATACATAAAAATTCAGACCGCAAAAAACCCTTGCTATAAAAGGGTTTTTCATTTTATTCGGCGCAATGGTTGAAGGTGGGTGAATCGAATGACAAAGCGAAAAGGCGGTACCGCACAAAACGAAATGAATTTTTCGACTGCTCAGCTTGCCGAATTACTTGGTCTGAGTCCGAGGCGGATCCAACAACTCGCCGAAGAAGGCGTTATCGTCAAAGTGGCGCGCGGGCAATACAAGGCAGCTGACAGCATTCAAAACTATATTCGCTATCTTCAGGAAAAAGAGCGTGCTACGAGTGATGACGAGATTGACTACTTTAAGGAGCGTGCGCTGCATGAGAAGGTAAAGCGGGAAAAAGCAGAGCTTGAGCTTGCCGTTATGAAAGGCGAGTTGCACAGATCGGAAGATGTGAAATTCGTCATGAACGATATGATTGCAGCATTCCGGTCCAAAGTTCTGGCATTACCATCAAAGCTCTCGCCTCAGCTAGCGGGAAAAACGGAGATTCCGGTCATACAGGATCTCCTCAATCGAGAAGTACAAGAGGCATTAACCGAACTATCCGAATACGACCCACAAGTCTTTTATGCGAAAAACGCGGATTATGTGGATGTGAGCGATGATGAGGAGGCCGAATAAAACATTCCGGTTATTCCGGGAGATCGCCAAAACAGTCGCTCCGCCGCCCAAATATACAGTTTCACAATGGGCTGATGCCAAGCGCCGTTTGTCGTCTGAGGCCTCAGCCGAACCTGGGCAATGGCGAACCGATCGGGCACCCTATCAGCGTGGCATTATGGATGCGATTAACGATCCAAACGCCGAAACAATCGTCGTAGAGTCATCGGCTCAGGTAGGAAAGACTGAAGTCTTGCTCAATATTATCGGGTATCACGTTGATTACGATCCAGCTCCGATCATGTTAGTGCAACCGACGCTCGAGCTTGCTCAAGCATTTTCAAAAGACCGCCTTGCTCCGATGCTTCGAGATTCGCCGGCGCTTCGAGGCAAGGTCAAGGATGTCAAGAGCAAGGATAGCGGCAACACAATGCTGCATAAGATTTTCCCTGGCGGTCATATTACGATGGCCGGGGCTAATTCACCGGCATCGCTTGCAAGCCGTCCAATTCAAATATTACTCCTGGACGAGGTGGACAGGTACCCCGTTTCCGCAGGAACAGAGGGCGACCCAGTATCGCTAGTCACCAAACGGACGACAACCTTCTGGAACCGGAAGATTGTCAAGGTAAGCACGCCAACGATCAAGGGTGCCTCACGAATCGAAGAGGACTATGAAAACAGCACGATGGAGCAGTGGTGCTTACCTTGTCCGAGCTGCGGAGAACATCAGCCGCTCCGGTGGCCGCAGGTCAAGTTCACCTATGACAAGGATTCCAAGGAATGCACAAGCGCTGAACATGCTTGCCGGTCATGCGGAGCACTTCACAGCGAGCGTGAGTGGAAATCCGGATCCGGAAAATGGGTTGCTCGGAAGCAGAGCCGGAAGGTTCGCGGGTTTCACCTGAACGAGCTGGCGAGTCCATGGAAGCGCTGGGAGACCATCGTCGAAGAATTCCACGAGGCCAAGATCGGCGGACCTGAAAAACTCAAGGTTTGGATCAACACCTCATTGGGTGAGACGTGGGAAGAGAAAGGCGACGGCGTAGAATCCGAGGATCTGGTGAATCGCCGAGAGTTTTATCAGGCAGAAGTACCTTCCCCGGTGCTGGTCCTGACGTGCGGCGTCGACGTTCAGGATAACCGGCTTGAATATGAGGTTGTTGGATGGGGGCTGGAAAAGCAGTCATGGGGAATTCAATACGGCGTGATCATGGGTGATCCTGGGCAAGGTTTTGTCTGGGAACAACTCGATCACGTAATCAATAAAGAGTACGTGGCTGGCGATGGCCAGAAGCTGCAAATCATGACGACTTGCGTAGACTCCGGTGGTCACTTCACTGAGCAAGTATATACTTACTGCAAGGAAAGGGAGCTTAAGCGTGTCTGGGCCATTAAAGGCAAGGGCGGCAGCGGGCTCCCTTTCATCATGAGGCCAAAACGTCGGAATGATGATGGTGTTTGGCTTTTTATTATTGGCGTTGATGTAGGGAAAGACACCCTTTCATCGAGACTTAAGGTCAAATCAGCCGAACTACCTGAGTTTTGTCATTTCCCATCAAATCCCGATCGTCATTATGACGAGGAGTATTTTGCCGGACTGACAGCCGAGCATCGTGTGATGCGGAAAGTAATGGGGAAGCCGGTATTCCATTGGGTACAAAAGCCGGGGAGCGGGCGAAATGAGCCGCTTGATCTCCGGAATTACGCTACAGCTGCTTTTGAAATCTTAAGTCCACCGCTTGAAATACTCCAGAGAATGCGGTTCGATTCAGGAAGTTCAGGAAGCCGACCGGTACCAAAAGAGCCTAAAAAAAGATCCGGCGTCGTGAATAAAGGCATTTCATTATAGAAAATGGGGTGAAGTCATGGCAACCAGACTTGAAACTCTGCAAATCCGCTTACAGCAGTATATAAACTGCGAAGCGGCTATTTTGGGCGGTGCACAGGAGTATATGATTAGTAACAGGAGAATGACGAGAGCCGGATTATATAAAGTGGCTGAAATGATTCAATATTTGGAACGGGAAATTGAGGTAGAAAAATCTCGACAAGCAGGTACCGGTAGAAATCGCGTATTCGGGGTGATTCCGCGTGATTTGTAGGGAGGGAGGTGAGCCATGAATATTATTGACCGCACAATCGCAGCCATATCGCCGAAATGGGCTGTTCAGCGCACCGCAGCTCGTCGTACATTAGATATTCTAAACTATGGGTACAGCGAAGGCGGGGCATCTGGACGAAAAAAGAGTATGCGCGGATGGCAAACCACCGCGGCAGGGCCTAAAGATGACGTCGATTTAAACTTATCTACGCTGCGGGCACGTTCACGAAGTCTTTATATGACCGCACCGATCGCGACAGCAGCACTCAAGACGAATCGAACGAATGTCATCGGTCCGGGACTCCGTTTGAAATCGCGGATCGATACGGATTTGCTCCGGATGACACCGGAAGAAGCGGACAAATGGGAACGGCAAGTGGAACGAGAATTCAATCTTTGGGCAAGCAAGAAGCAAAATTGCGACGCGCTTCGCCTAAATGACTTCTATGATATGCAGGGCATAGCGTTCTTGGGGACCTTAATGAACGGTGACGCTTTTGCTCTGTTCAAGCAGTCGCAACCAACTCCTTGGATGCCTTATCCATTGCGGATCCACCTTGTGGAAGCTGACCGGATATCAACGCCATGGCAAGATCTGACCGTGGCCGGTACCGTTGAAGGTAAGAACAAGGATAACGGAAACATGATCACATCCGGCGTGGAATACGACAGCACCGGTGCGGTGGTTGCGTACTGGATCTGCAATCTCTATCCAATTACGACTGGACTGGAGGCGGCCAAGCCACGCAAATGGGAGCGCATTGAGGCGTTTGGCGCCAACACTGGTCGTCCGAATACCCTTCATATCGCAGAATTCGAGCGCGCTGAACAGCGCCGAGGCGTTCCATATCTGGCACCGGTAATAGAGAGTTTGAAACAGATTACGAGGTATACGGAAGCAGAGCTTATGGCGGCTGTTATCTCGGGCATGTTCACGGTATTCATAAAGTCGAATGGTCCAGCTAGTGATCAGCCGCTTGGTAGTATGATCCCAGCTCAAGATCAGAACACGGCCAATAATGATCAGGCGGATTATGAGATGGGTACCGGTGCAGTGAATGTATTGAACCCTGGCGAAGAGATTCAAATCGCGAATCCTGGGCGCCCAAATGGAAATTTTGATATGTTTGTCAACTCACTAAGCAAATATATCGGTTCAGCTTTGGATGTGCCAGTGGAACTACTCTTGAAGTCATTCCAATCAAGCTATTCAGCGAGCAGGGCTGCTCTCTTGGAAGCTTGGAAGATGTTTCGTAGCCGACGGCAATGGATGGCCAAAGAATTCTGCCAGCCGATTTACGAAGAATGGTTATCATATGCAATCGCATCCGGACGCATTAAAGCGCCCGGTTATTTTTTGGACCCGACCATTCAGCAGGCGTGGGCGAAAGCGGAGTGGCACGGCCCGGCACCAGGGCAGATCGACCCGTCCAAAGAGGTTGAGGCCGCCGGAAAACGGATTGCGCTTGGTATATCGACCCGAGAACGCGAAACGATTGAGCTTGTCGGAGGTGACTTTGACCAAAACGTCAAGCAGCTCGCCCGCGAAAAAGAGCTTATGGATCAGGCGGGGCTCAGTCAAGACATTCCGGCGCAGAGCCCGAAGGCATCAGGGGAAGGGGGTGACTACCAACAATGACGAAGTTTTGGAGCTTCAAAAACCTGTCGGATGAAGAAGTTGAGCTCCGCATCGAAGGCGAGATCGTAAGTGATGATGATGCATGGATCTATGAATGGTTTGATATTCAGCACACATCTCCGAATGCGTTCCGTCAGGCTCTTGCCGAGCAAAAAGGGAAGAACATCTCGCTCTGGATCGACAGCTGGGGTGGCGATGTATTTGCGGCCGCGGGCATTTACAACGCACTGAAGGAGCACAACGGAAAAGTCACAGCCAAGGTCGACGGGAAGGCGGTATCAGCTGCTTCCGTAATCGCCATGGCCGCCAACGAGGTTTTGATGTCACCTGTCAGCGTGATGATGATTCACAATCCGTGGAGTATGGCGATGGGTGAGGCCAAAGATATGCGCCACGCAGCTGACGTGCTGGATGAAGTGAAGAACACCATCATCAATGCCTACCAACTCAAGACCGGCCTCAGCAGAAACAAAATCTCCAACCTGATGGATGCAGAGACCTGGATGAGTGCACGGAAGGCAATGACTGATGGATTCGCGGACGGCATGCTTTATTCGGACTCCGGATCTGAAGAAGAATCTGTTCAAAACTCGTTTTCATTCAGCGGTTTGGCCATCCAGAACAGTACCGATGCCGCTATGAAACGATTCTTTGAAGCCTTGAAGAACAACAAGATCATTCCTGAAGATAAGCACCTGAAAGGACGTGATGAAGAAGTGGAAATTAAAAACGTGGAAGAACTCAAAATGCAATTTCCCGATCTATGTAACCAACTGATCGAGAGTGTGAAAGCTGAGGGTGCGGAAGGAGAGCGAAACCGTCTTAGAGCGATCGATGAGATCGCATCAACGGTCCCGCAGAATTTGGTGAGTAAAGCCAAATATGAAACCCCGATGACAGCGGAGGCTCTTGCATTCGAGGCACTGAAAGCTAATGCCGCAGCTGGGCAGGCATTCGCAGCGCAACGAGAGAATGAATTGAATCCGAACAATCAAGTTCCGGCAGCATCCGACCCGAGTGCCCAGTCCAAGCAAGAACAAGAAACGGCGATCGTTGCCAAAATCGCGGCCGGCGCTAACCAAAAACGCGGAATGAAGGAGGGTAACAACCAATGACAGACCAACTTTACAGCAAACAAGCAGATTCCACAACGTATGATAAGCTGTTCGGAAGCATGCCGGGAGAGGAGATTCAGGTTAAATCTGTAAAGATCGCTTCCGGCCAGGGAAAGCTTTCCCGCGGGACGGTGCTTGGCATCGTCACTGCAACAAAGAAGGCCGTAATCGTGAACAGCGCGAACACCGATGGCAGCCAATCTGCAGATTGCATTCTCACGGATGACATCGATGCAACTTCTGCCGACGTGACGATTACGGCTTATAGCTCCGGCACTTTCAATCGCGATGCGCTTATCTTCGGCGGAACTGACACAGCCGACACTCATGAGACTCGCCTGCGCGAGTTCGGTATCTTTCTGAATCAAGTAATACCTTACTAAGGAGGCGATAACTTTGTTGAATCTTGATATCTATAAAACACAAACCATGTTAGCTGCCATCAATTTGATGAAGCCGGTTCGCACATTCTTACGTTCCACGTTTTTCCCGGGCATGACGACATTCGTAACTGAGGATGTACTGCTCGATTTCAAGAAAGGAAAGCGCAAGATGGCTCCTTTCGTGGCGCCGCGTGTTGGCGGTATTGCCGTAGAGCGCCAGGGTTTCCGGACGGATAAATACACCGCTCCAAAGATTGCACCGCAGCGCCAGATTACGATTGATGACATTATGAAGCGCGGGCTTGGTGAGAATGTTTTCTCGCAACGCACGCCAGCTGACCGGCAAACGGAATTACTCGGCCGCGATCTCGCCGAGTTGGATGATATGATCACCCGCCGCGAAGAGTGGATGGTTCGCGAGTTGATGTTCAGCGGTGTCATCAACGTTAAAGGTTATATCGACCACAACAATTCCAATTACGTGGATCAAGTGATTGATTATGGTGTGACTAACGTAGAAGCTCTTGCTGGTGCTGCCTTGTGGAGTGCAAGCACATCTACAAAGTTGGCTGATCTGAAGCGTTGGAGATTGCAAGTCATCCAGACCTCCGGCCGGGCACCGTCAATGGTTGTTTTTGGTCAGGATGCCGCTGATGCCTTCCTCTCCGATGCCGATGTTGCTGACAAGCTGAAGCAATTCAATAGCAAGCAACTGGAGATCAATCCTGCAGTGATGCCGGATGGAACCACATATCTCGGCCGCATTACCGATCTCGCACTTGATCTTTACACGTATGATGAGTGGTATGTCGATGATGACGGCACCGAGAAACCGATGGTACCGACGAACAAAATTCTGCTCGCGCGTCCGAACTCTGGTGAGCTTCTGTACGGCGCTGTGACCCAGATGGAGAACGGGCAATTCATGACCTATGAAGGTCCGCGTGTGCCGAAGTCTTGGTCAGACGACGAAAACGAACATCGCATGATCCGCTTGTCTGGTCGCCCGGTCCCGAAACCGGAAGATGTTGACAGTTGGTTCGTTGCGACGGTTCTGTAAGGTGGTGCCTTATGACGATTATCGCTAATACGCGCATCAGTGTAGGCAGCGGAAAGAAGCGGACCATGTATTTACCTGGTCAAGCTATTTCCGGATTGGATAAGGACGAAGAGCAGCGGCTCGTAGATGGCGGTCATGCCCGTTTCCCTGAAGTTGTGAAGGAAGAAAAGAAATCAACCAAGGAGAATACGGAAGAGAATGGTCCGAACACCGGTATCCCTGGAGTTGATCAGTAATGGCCTTCAAAGATTACGTCAACACGGACCTCTCGGTGTTTTTTAACACTGGCGAGTTTTCTGATTCCGTTACGATCGACGGCCAGCAGGTAAATGTCGTGATTGATGACGATCGTTTGAAAAAACGTTCCGCTGAATACGGCGGTGTATCGACCGGGATGATCCTTTATTTCGTCCCGGTTGCTGCTTTTTCAAGTCGGCCGCAGATCGGCAGCACGCAAATATTCAATAATCGCATGTATTGGGTTGACGATGTGAGTGAAACTGCCGGTGTCTATGAAATCGTCCTAAACCAGAACCGGGGTGAGTGACGTGGCCAGCAGAATCGTGATTGATACGAGTCAACTGAATAAAGTCGTCAAGGGTCTCGGTGAGTTCGAGAAACAAATGCCGGGTGCATTTACCTCCGCCGTAAACCGAACGCTGGATCATGTGTATTCAAAGACGGGGAGTATCGTCAAAGGCCACTACAACGTGACATCGAAGGAAATCAAAGATTCGATGGAAAAGCATAAGGCCACGTATAGCAGACCAAGAGCATGGATCCAGATTCGCAGCCGAAGGTTTACGCTGGCTCGTTTTTTACCAGGTGGTTTAGGTTCGACCTCGAAAATCGCCAAGGTAAAGGTCAAAAAAAGCGCTGGCTACAAACGAGTCGGGGGAAATCCAAAACCGTTTGTCCAACACTCTCCGGACGGAAATACGCATATTTTCAGAAGGACGGGCAAAAAACGCTATCCGATTGATGTGCTTCGGACGATTTCTCCAACTCAAATGGTTGAAAACCTAAATGTCGAAAAAGAAATCCAAGAAGCCGCAAACAAAATGTTGGAAAAACGTATCGACCATGAGATCAATTACCGGCTCAAGAAAGCAGGTGCAAAATGATCGATAATGTCATATTGGAGTCCATCCAGACCTTCTGCATCGATAATGTCGCGCCGAAGATCAAGCTGCAGGTACCGTATGATGATAAAATCTCCAAATACGATCTGATGCACCCGAACGTCTTTATCGGTTGGCTTCCGCCGCCGAATCAGCTCGACGAAGTACCTCTGCAGTTGGCCAGCGGGATCAAGAAGGCGCTACCGGCCATGGTCATCGGGATGGATGAGGGAGACGATGACGGAAACGATGCAGGCATCGCGATCAGGATCACGTTCATCGTCTATAATCCCGGTTTATATCCAGCAGACGGCAGCGGAATTGTCCCTGATTTCAAGGGATACCGGGACCTGCTCAATCTGATTTTCCTTTGTCGGCAGCAGCTTTTCAAAATGTATTTGGTCAACGGCGGAAAAACAGCCGCGCAGAAACCGTTTCGCTGGGGGATGTACCCGGATCAACCGGCAGGTTATTGGGCTGGTTATTTGACGTTCCGGGCGACGGCGGCCGTATTGGAATATATTCCAGAAGACTTTTAGAAAGGATGTGAGTAAATGCCATATCAACACGGGATTTTCGGACAGCAAGTGCCCACGACCGACACGCTGCCGCCTTCTGGCGTAGCGACTCTGCCGGTTTACATTGGTACGGCACCGGTGCAGCAGTTGGCTGATCCGGCTGCGGCTGTGAATGTGCCTATTCTCGTTAATAGTTTCGAGGATGCGCAAGCAAAGCTTGGCTACTCGGACGATTGGGCCACCTTTACGCTTTGCGAAGCGGTATATGCGCACTTCCGCAACAGCATTCAAGCGATAGGGCCAATCGTGGTGATCAACATCATGGACCCGGCTACGCACAAGTCGGCGGATACGGCGAACGTGGCGATCACGAACGGCGTCGGGTATCTGGATGCTCCTGCGATCTTATCCTCGATCGTGATCACAGGAAAAGTGTTGGGCACCGATTATACCGTCGAGTATACAACGGATGGCCGGGTAAAGTTTACCGCGCTGACCACGTTGGCCAACCCGACCACAGTCGACTTCGACAAGATGGACGTTTCCCTTGTGCAAGACTCGGATATCGTCGGCGGGAATGTGGCTGGAGTAAGAACGGGTATCTCAGTGGTAGAACTGATCTACCAAACGCAAAATATGATCCCGACGATCTTGGGCGCCCCAGGATGGTCGCAGAAGCCGACGATCAAGGCCGCACTCACTAGCATGGCGCAGAATATTAACGGCCACTGGGATGCTTTGGTTGTGGCAGACATTGACAGTTCGGCAGCGACGACGATCGCCGCGGCCAAGACGTGGAAGGACACCAACAGCTACATCGATTCGAATATGAAGATCGGTTGGCCGAAGGCGACATCCGCCGGCAAAAGTTACTTCGCTTCCACCCTGATGGCAGTCCGGATGCAGCAGACCGATTATGCCAACGACAACGTGCCGTTTGTTAGCCCATCCAACAAGCAAGTCGGGATTTCTTCACTGCTTCTTGCGGGCGGAACGGCGATCAGTTTTGACGAAACCGAAGCCAATGACCTTAACGCCGCAGGCATTACGACTTTCAATTACCGCGGCGGGCAATGGGTGCTTTGGGGTCCGCATTGTGCGAATTATGTGTATGGTGCCACCATTGATCCCAAAGATGTGTTTGACGCCGGCATCCGCATGATGATGTACATGACGAACACGTTCCAGGAGAACTACATGGCCAACGTGGACGGTCCGCTCAATCGCAGTGTTGTCGACACGATCCTGAACGACGCGAACACTTGGCTGAACAGCCTGGTCGCTGACGGAAAATTGTTGCATGGCTCGATCGCTTTCAACGAGACCAGCAATCCGACGAGCAGCATCGTTGAGGGTGATTTTGTGTTTGACATCATGACCACAACAACGCCGGTCGCCAAGTCGCTGACGTTTAAGGTGCAGTACACGACTAAAGGCATTAATACGCTGTTTGGGGGTGTGTCCTGATGAAATTCAGCAATAAAACTATTCAATACAAGCTGAAGGCAACAGACCAAAACGGCAGGATGATGCTGATTGACGATTCGTCCGACCTGCAGCTGCCGAGCATCGAGAAGCTCTCGGATACGATCAAGGGTGCCGGGATCATGGGCGAGATTGATTGGCCTACGTTCGGGCAGCTCGGCAGCATGACGTTCACCGTCAACAACCGGGCAGACAGCGGACAATATGCGATTCTTTCCAGACCGGGAGAAATTAAGTTTGAAGTTGTGTGGGTCACAGATGTACTGGATTCGAACAACGTGAAGATCGGCTTGCAGCAAAACAAAGTCTTCATGACCGGAGCTTCCAAGAAGTACGACATGGGGAAACTCGAAGTGAATGCTGCAGCTGATGGATCAAGCGACTTCGAAATTTTCTACATCCGTAAAGTGGTGGATGGTAAGGAAGTCCTGCTGATCGACAAATTCAATTACAAGTATGTTGTGAATGGCGTAGATTTCTACGCCCAACTGAGAACAGCTCTACAATAGATCTGTTCTCTCTTTATTTTGAGAGGAGCGAATTGGCATGGTAGAAGTGTTGAAATTGAGAAAGCCTATTGATATCAATGGCGAAAAGGTTTCTGAGCTCCCGTATAATTTTGAGGAAATGACCGCACGGGATAAGAGCGATGCAACTCGCGAGTTCAAAAAGTCAGGAAATATGGTATCCGTTCAAGAGCTGGATCCTGATTATCACCTGTATCTCTTTGCGGCCGCCGTAAAAAAAGCAAATCCGTCTATCGAGATTGAGGATGTGCTTCGGATGAGTGCAAAAGACGCAGGCAAAGCGGAGGCTGCAGCACGTGATTTTTTCTTTCTCGATTCGGCGGAATAGTCACAGACGAGTACATCAACAGCTGCATTACCCAATTAGTTTTTAACCATTTTACTACTCGTTCGGAGTGCTTGGATATGCCGATCGTGGAGTTCATAGAATTCTACGAATCACTCGCAGATGAAGCGGAACGCCAATGGAAGGAGGCGGAGCGAAGCAATGGCAAGTAAACGTGAGCTTCAGGCATTGATCGTGCTGGCCGGGAAGATTGATCCGTCCCTGCAGAAGGCGATGAGGAAAGCAGCGAATGAATCGAAAAAATTCAATCTCCAGTCCAGTCTGATCGGAAAGACCGTCAGCAAAGGTTTCGACTATGCGAAAAAGGCAGCGTTAGTTGGCACAGCCGCAATAGGAGCAGCCTTGGTCGTTACAGCAAAGAAGGGCCTCGACCTCGCCTCTGATCTGAACGAAGTACAAAACGTTGTTGATGTGACATTTGGGCAAAATTCTCAGCAGATCAACGCTTGGTCGCAGACTGCGCTAAAAAGCTTCGGCCTCTCTGAACTTTCCGCGAAGCAGTTTACCAGCACGATCGGGGCCATGATGAAGAGCTCTGGGATCGCGGCGAAGAATCTTGTTCCGATGTCGGAAAATCTGGCCGCGCTTTCCGGTGACTTTGCATCGTTCTATAACCTAGATCCTGCGGAGGCGTTTGAAAAAATCCGCTCCGGTATTTCGGGAGAGACCGAACCGCTGAAAGCCCTGGGTATCAATATGAGCGTGGCGAATCTCCAAGCATTCGCACTTTCCAAGGGAATTAAAACGGCTTATGAGAAGATGAGTCAAGCAGACCAAACGGTCCTGCGCTATAACTACCTGATGGAGCAGAGCAAAGATGCGCAGGGCGACTTCGCAAGGACACAAGGCAGCTATGCAAACCAGCAGCGGATGTTTGGCGAAAGCTTTAAGCAGCTCGCAGCAAAAATCATGACGAAGGCATTGCCGGCATTTACGAAGCTGTATGAAAAGGGAAATCAGCTGATCGACAGCTTTGCGAACAATCCTGAAAAGATGCAGAAGCTTCAGGATATTATCGGCAAGGTTGTAGATAAAGTAATTGCAGCGATACCAACAGCAATAAGCTACGCCCAGAAATTTGGCGGAGCGATCATGTATATTTTCAAAGCCGGATATAAAATGTTTCAGTACATTCAGCAGAACTGGTCCACGCTCAAACCACTGATATATGGCATTGTAGGCGCTATGATCGCTTGGAAGACGGTAACAGCTGGAATGGCCATCTACAATCAAGTCATGAATGCGATTAAGCTCGGAACCTTGGCGGTCGCGGCTGCTCAATGGGTGATGAACGCAGCGGTTTTAGCAAACCCCATGACATGGGTCATCGCCGGGATAGCGGCCGCGATCGGTGTTCTTGTTACTGGGATCTATTTGCTTATCAAACATTGGGATCTCGTTAAAGCGGCAATGATAGGTGCGTGGGAATGGTTTGTAAATCTCATTAAAAAAATACCTGACTTGGCTTTTGTGCTGGCCGGACCGTTAGCACCGATATTACTGCTTATTAAACATTTCGAAAAACTAAAAGAAATCGCCGGCGGGGCCTTGAGCGCAGTTAAAAAGTTTTTTGGGTTCGGAGGTAAAGACAAGGATACGCCTTCCCCGTCGGTACCAAAATTTGCTTCCGGTGGATTTGCAAACCGTCCTTCCATTTTTGGTGAAGCCGGTCCAGAAGCTGCGATCCCATTGAAACGGACACCGAGAAGCTTGAGTTTGTTGAACAAAACCGCACAAGTTCTTGGAGTTGGCGGCGGTGGTTCAGACCGAGGCGAAGGGCATACCTTTGTGTTTGCGCCGAATTACGGAAACGGCGGGCCGACAAAACAGCAAATGCAGGAAGATTTTGAGGAATTCAAACGTAAGTGCGAAGAATGGTTGAACTCGCGAGGGAGGGAGAACTTTGCCTAATTATTACACATACACGGCGCTAGCTGGGGATACCTTCGACAGCATCGCGCTTGACTTCTACAACCAGGAATCTCTCTCCTCAACAATCATCCAAGCCAATCCGCTATATCGAAATGTGCTGATCTTTTCCGGAGGCGAGCAACTGAAAGTCCCGATTATTGAACAACAGGCTGCGGCCTCGCTTCCGCCTTGGAAGAAGGCGAGCACATGAATATCATCTACAACGGAACGGATATCACATCCTCGGTTCAGCCAACGGTGCTTCAGATCACCGATAACGCCGGGGGAAAGCCGGATAGTGTGACGGCCGTCTTTTCTAACACAGAAGGGCTGTGGAGCAAGTGGAAGCCGTCCAAGAATGACACGCTTCGGATTAAGCAAGATGGATTCGATACAGGCACGATGTACATCGATGAACTGACACAGGGCGCCGGCGTATTTGGACTGAAAGCTCTATCCATTCCACAAATTGCAAAGACAGCCCGCTCGCAGGGGTGGGAAAATGTCCGCTTCTTGGAGATTGCGACGCGGATCGCGGCGAGGTACAGGTTCGGTCTTCAAACGTACAACGTCGTCAATCATCTCTACTCCCGGGTGGATCAGATCGAAGAACCGGACTTTGCTTTTCTTGCCTATCGCAGCATGCTGGAAGGCTACGCACTTAAGATCAACAATGGGAACCTGGTCATCTATGATGAGGCAACGGAGGAGCAGAAGGCGCCGGATGCGGTCAACGGAAAAATTTTTCTGCGTGACCTCCACGGGGCTTTTGAATTTAAGGATAAATCAACGGACATCTATGCAAAATGTATCGTCCGCAGTCAGATGTCCAGCGGGTATATTCAGGGTGAGTATTCGGCATCCGGTATATACGGACCGACGATGAAAAGAAACCTGTATATGACCAACCAAGCAGAAGCTAACCGGTGGGCGCGGGGACTGCTGAGAAGCACGAACAAATACATGATCACCGGAACGTTCGGCATCGACTTGAATCCGAATCTGGCCGCCGGAACGAGCGTGAACGTGAGTGAGGTCGGGATGTTTGACGGCAAGTTTTTCATCGATCGGTTGATTCATGACCTGATTCACAATCGAACCCAACTCACGATCCGGAAGCCTCTGGAGGGATACTGATGAATCGAAAAGGCGAGATCAGCTCAATTAACACAGTCGCTCAAACTGCCCGCGTGACATTCCGGGGATATGAAAACACGGTCACGGCTGAAATACCGTATGCGGTTGGCCTGACATTGAATATAGGGGATCGTGTTATGGTGGCGTTTTTCTCCGATAATTTGGCTGATGGCGTCATTATTGCGTCTATTAGGAGGTGAGCGACGGTGCCAATCGCATCATTTCGAGGTAAGGCGTTTCAGGTTAGTGCCAATAAAAAATATACTTTTTCCGGACTGTCATGGAGCGGCGCCCTCGATACGGAGACTCAGGATAAGTTAGGGAGCAAGCCCAGCACTTATATTAAAGGTGAATCGCTCGATGGCATGTCCTTTGAAGTTCCACTGCGGGCGGATTTTGGGATTAATGTCAGGGCTCAAATTGAGGACTGGAAAGCGATTCTGGCATCTAAAAAACCAGATATTTTCATTCTCGGATCAAAGCCGCTGGGAAAAAACAAATGGCTGTTGAAATCCGTATCCGTGAGCGATGAGGAGATTGATGCAAGCGGAAATTTCCTGAAGGCCACGCTTAAACTGGAGTTCGAAGAATATGTCCGCGCGGGAACTGCGCAATCTCAAACCTCCGCAGCAGGGGCAACAAACCTGAATTTAACACCGAGCCAATATATTTACGATCCGCCCAACAAGGCAGACGATAAACGTGACAATCCAAACCTGGATCATGCGCTTTGGGGGTTGTAATCATGCTGATTGAAATTAATACGGCTCAGCCTCCTGCCATTGATTGGGGAGCAACCGGTGCAAAGGAAATTGCCCAAAACGTGTATCATTTGTTGAACATGATGAAATATGAGGTGGCCTATGACCGGACGCTTGGTGTTCGGCCTGATTTTCAGGATGCACCGTTGCAAGAGGCGATATCGCTCTATACCGCGCAGGTATATGCAGTTATCAGCGAACGGGAGCCGCGGGCCACGGTGCAAGAGGTCACGTTCACAGGGATTGTCGAAGAAGGAAACCTGAGCTTCAAGGTGGTGATCGAGATATGACGACGGAATTTCAGCCGATTCAGTTTGTGGATGCCGATGCGCAGGGCATTTCAACAGAACTGATCCAGGCATATGAAAAGGCTACTGGCATCACGCTTTATCCGGGAGACCCCCGGAGAATATTCTTTTTGCAGCTGGTACCGGTCCTGCTGGCTTTGAAAAACGACATCAATTATACCGGAAACCAGAACCTTCTCCCATTTGCGGATGGTGATGTTTTGGACGCTCTTGGAGATCGAATCGGAGTGCCGAGACTTGCAGCACAACCGGCAACCGTCACTATCAGATTCACGCTGTCATCCATTCAGCTTGATCCTGTCGCCGTCCCGATCGGAACAAGGGTGACTCCTGACGGATCGATCTATTTCGCCACAACTCAAGAACTGGTCATCGCAGCCGGAGCAACAACTGGTGATGTAACAGCGGAATCGACGGAAGGCGGAGAGAAGTATAACGGATTTGTGGCCGGCCAAATCAATATCCTTGTTGATCCCGTCCCTTATGTGGCCAGTGTCACCAATACGGATATCAGCTCCGGAGGGTCGGATGCAGAGACTGACGACGCATACAGGGAACGTCAGCGTTTGGCGCCTTCCTCATTCAGCGTAGCCGGCCCGACGAACGCTTATATCTTTTGGGCAATGTCGGCCGATGTGACAATTGTCGATGTGGCCGTTACCTCGCCAAGCGCCGGAGTTGTGAACGTATATCCCCTGCTCAAGGACGGCGGAATCCCGAACCAAACGATACTAGACAAGGTGTTAGCCGAAGTCAATGCAAGTGATCGGCGGCCGCTGACGGACCAGGTTTCCGTACTTGCTCCGACGGCTGTCAACTACGACATTACATTAACCTATTACATCAGCGCGGAGCGATCAACGGAAGAGGCGGCGATCCGGGCGGCGATCGAGAATGCCGGCGGGGCCATTGACCAATATGAGGCGTGGCAGAAGGCAAAACTCGGACGAGCAGTCACTCCGGATGATCTGCTGTCGAAAATGTACGCTGTCGGCGCCTATCGAGTTGTCGCAACGTCTCCGGTATACACAGCGATCAACGCAAATGAGGTGGCAATTCGAAATCTCAAAACGGTCACATACGGAGGGCTGATCTAATGGATATTTCAAACGTAGATCTGCTCAAACTGCAGACGAAAGTCATGCAGAACGACTCAGACGTGCAAGGATTCGCAGCAGCATTAAATGCTCAATTCCAGCAGCTCGCTGGAGAGATCATCAACGTACTGACCTACTCCCGCATCGATCAACTGTCAGAGGAAGTCCTGGACATCCTTGCGTGGCAGTTTGCAGTTGATTGGTATGATGCTACCAGTGATCTTGCGACGAAACGCCAAGCGATTAACGACGCGCTCAAAATTTACCGCATCCGGGGCACTCCCGCCGCCGTTCAGCGTGTGGTCGAGATCTATTTTGGCGACGGTGTGGTGGAGGAATGGTGGGAATATGGCGCAGTGCCTTATCATTTCCGGGTGACAACGAACAATTCCGCTGCGACGAATGAAAAAGCGGCGCTATTGTCAAAGGCGGTTCAAGCGGTAAAAAGACTTAGTGCCGTTTTTGATGGAGTTGTGATTACCGATGTGGAGACCACGCCGATGTACTTTGCCGGCATAGCCCATACAGGAGAATTTCTAACCGTGAAACAGGTGGTGACTTAATATGGGGGCTTTTGGGGGATTTATTTTAACCAAAGACGGACGAGCACTCCAAACGAAAGCACAAGCCGGGGCTCAGCTGAATTTTACCCGCGTAGCTGTGGGTAATGGGGATCTCAACGGTCAATCCATCTCCGATTTACACGCTTTGATTAGCGAGAAAATGTCCCTGACGATCAACAAATTCAAAACCATGCCCGATTATCAGGCGGTGGTTGGTGCCAAACTTTCCAACCAAAATGTCGTCACAGGTTTTTATTTTAAGGAGTGGGGCATCTTTGCTCAGGATCCGGACGTGGGTGAAATCCTCTACTGCTATGCAAACTCTGGCTCTGGCGCCGAATACATTGCCGCCGGCGGTGGATCAGATGTAATTGAAAAGCAAATTGACTGTATCGTGATAATCGCTAATGTATCGAATGTCAGTGCTACGATAAATACTTCACTAACTTATATTACGCTGGATCAAATTGGAGTATCAGGCGGCGTGGCTTCACTGGATGCGAACGGGCAGGTTCCCGACACGCAGATTCCGGCGATAACTGATGTAAAAATCGGCAACCGCACCATCTCTGATGCTATGGCTCCCACCGGGGACACTGGACTGATCACGACGCTGTTTGGCTGGCTGGCCAACATGATCAAAGCGATCACCGGAAAGTCGAGCTGGCGGACTGCTCCGGCCACAACGCTGGAAGCGGCGAATACGCATATGAATCGTACCGATAACCCCCATGCCGTCACGGCGGCGCAGATTGGAGCGGCGAATATACTTGCGCAGATGCTGACTGTTGATGGCGCAGGAAGTGGTCTTGATGCTGATTTATTTGACGGATTGAATAGCCTAGCTTTTATGCAAGATTATGCTTATATAAACTACTGGGCTAGTAATGATGCTAATACGGCGGTTAAGTCGGGCGCATACAAATTTCAATCAGGCAGTTTAAATACGCCTACGAATGACTGGTGTACGATACTTACAGTTGCGGCAGACACTAACAGGATTATTCAAATTGCCCAGCCGTGGAATGCAGGAAATTTCCTGTACTGGCGCAGGAATAATGCTGGTGTATGGACGGCTTGGGCGAAGATATGGACAGCAGACAGCGACGGCGCAGGAAGCGGATTGGATTCGGATTTACTAGACGGACTAAATTCGGGAAACGCCAGCGGGAACATACCGATCAGCAACGGCACTAAAAATGTGAATTTGCAAGCGGATTTAGTTGATGGCATGCATTTCCGCGAAAATGCAGGCGTACCGCAATATTCGGTTGACGGAGGGGTGACGTGGAAGGATATGGGTAAATTTTGGGATAAATATAAAACACCGATTCTTTATAACGCCCTACCTGCATTAAGTACAACAGGTTCTTGGGTTACACTTTTTAGTGTTACAGGAGAAGGGTTCTTGAGTCATGCCTATTTACGCCCGGACAGCTCGGGGTATGTAAATGGCGTAAAGGTGATAGTAGATGGTGTGGAAATTTATAGTTTAGATTCTACGGGAGCAAACTTAAGCGTCTCCTATAACTACGGAATTGCCACAATTGAGCATCTTATAGCAAATAATACATTTGCTCCGGTAGGGGTTAGTATAAGTGGCGCAGTTTTTCAATCGGTAGGCTCCGCCGTTCCATTTGTTGATACATCGTCAAGCAATGCTAAATCAGGCATATTGCTTGATAAACCATACCCATTTTCATCTAGTGTTCAACTCCAAGTAAAATTAGCTGTAGGGGCACCGTCCCTCACACTGCAGGGCGCTAACGTAGGGGGAGTGATGATTTAATGATAGTAGAAAAATCTTCACAGAATGGAATATTAATCGTAACTAGGACAACTGACAACGGTTCTGTAATGATATCCAACGAAGGTTATGCTTTATATGTAGTAGTGTCCGTAGACAAAAACAACGTACCTTCTGACGGTTCAGTAACGGTTACGATCACAGCTGAAATCTTTGATTATCTGGATGCTCCGCAAACATCCGACACACGGAATATTACGTTTGAAATGGGTGGCGTGACGGATACAAAACCCGCTGTAAACGGAGTAGCAACAACGACATTCACGCCGGGCGTGCCGGGTACGTCAGTCTTTACCATCACAGCAGACGGCTGTAACTCGGCACAGATCGAGGTGATTGCGGTATGATAAAAAAGCATGAAGTGGAGAAGCGGCCGGGTGGTGGATTCGGCACAAAGCCAACTCCGGAATACACAGCCAAGCAGGAACGGGAAGCGCGGATTGCGGCTGCACTCGCCAGCCCGAAAGCAAGTCCGACGAACAAAGACATACAGCAGTTATTACTGGACATCGCGGCCCGACAGTCGGAAATCTACGACATGCTGAAACAGCGCACCTAACGGGGGCGTTTTTTATTTTATACGGGGGTGGTGTAGTGGAAAACGATCAATATCAGGTGCTCTCGGAAATCCGGGAGCGAGTCGTTAGAGTGGAAACCAAACTGGATGCCATGACCGATGTCAGGCATACGGCAGAAGAAGCAAAAGAGAAAGCACAAGAAGCATTATTATCATCACGATCCGCGCACCATCGTCTCAACAAAATCGACAAAATCATATTTTGGACAGGCACGACCATAATCGGGGCGGTCATCCTTGGGGTGATCGCTCTTATTGTGAAAAATCCAATGAATTGAGGTGAGCCAATGAGAAAATACACACTTCAGCCGGACCCGCTGGATATGCGAGACTATGTCTATCGCAGTACCTTCAAAACGCCTGCAGACCTGCCCAAGCAAGTCGACCTCCGGACGCAGATGTCCCCGGTAGTGGATCAAGGGTCAATCGGCAGCTGTACGGCGAACGCGATTGTCAGCGGCCTGCGGGAGTATCTGCTACTCCAAGCTGGCAAGCCGCTTGAAGCACTCAGTCGGCTCTTTCTCTACTGGCACGAGCGTGAAATCTTGGGCAGAGTCAACGAGGATTCCGGGGCCAGCCTCAGGGACGGCATGAAGGTGCTGCAGCAGACCGGGGTCAGCTCCGAATTGCTCTGGCCTTACTCAAAGGATTTCCGAACACAGCCGGATGCAGATGCAGAGGCCGACGCCGGACGGTTCCGGATCAGGGAGTACCACCGCGTCAACAGCATGGACGATATCAAAGCAGCACTCGCTCAGGGTCTGCCGGTGGTGTTTGGATTTGTGGTCTATGAGTCGCTTGAGAGGGTTGGCAGTGACGGCATGGTATCTGTCCCGGATGTGGGCAAGGAAGCTCGTCTGGGCGGCCACGCAATGGTATTCGCGGGCTACGACGACGACCGACAGGTGTTTATCGTCCGAAACAGTTGGGGACCGAGTTGGGGAGACAAAGGATACTGTTACTTGCCGTATCGAGCGTTTTACGGCTTTGTAATGGATACATGGACGGGGAGTGTTATGATGCGATCGAAATTTATCAAGTCTCTAGCGCCTTATGCGGTTGAGGATATGCGGAAAAGTAGAGTCCCGGCATCACTTACGATTGCCCAGGGGTGTTTGGAGTCGGCAGACGGAAACAGCGGGCTGACGCAGGATGCAAACAATTTGTTTGGTATTAAGGGCACTGGTCCGGCAGGAAGCGTCTTAAAATGGACAACCGAATATGTCAACGGAGTCGCGCAGCGTGTACAGGCTTATTTCCGGGCTTATCATGATTGGGGCGAGTCCGTTGCAGATCACTCCGCGCTATTGGTCAACGGTTTAAGTTGGGACCCGAACAGATACCGCAATGTGTTGGGAGTAGATGGGCGAACGGCAGCCCGCGAAATCCAAGCAGCGGGATATGCTACTGACCCAAACTATGCTGAGAAGTTGATAGCAATTATGGATGAGTACAACCTTTATCAATATGATATGGAGGCTGATGAGATGACAGCGGAAGAAAAGAAAGCATTTGATGTGCTGGCCGCGCAAGTGGCGAAACTGGCAGAAAAGATTCCGGCTCCGCAATGGTTTGTGACGGAATTTGGCTCCACTGATCTGGGCGGATTGATCCACGATCCGAAATTTACGGAAGAGGGCTGGCGGACGCTGGCTGTGTCCTTGAGAGCGCAAGAGGAGAAAGGATTTAAGTAAACTGTGAAACGAAAGAAGATGGGCTACGGAAGCGCCGTTGTATCATTACACACCAGACATGTGATACCCGCTACTGGCGGTTATTTTTATGCCCAAAATGGGCGGAAGGGATGATTTAAATGGATTACCAACCGTATATCCAAGACATCGTTCAGGCGGTCTTGGGCTTAGCTGTTACTTTGGTCGTATATTACATCTCCACCCTCAAAAAGCAAGCTATTGTTTGGCTGGATGCCCATACCACAGCCAACCAGCGGCAGACGTTGCATGCCGTGGCACAGGAAGCCTTTAGCTTTGCAGAAACTGTTTGGGCGCAATACCAAGGTCCGCAGAAGATGGCGGCGGCGATCGATTACGCCACACAAAAGCTGAAAGGTTACGGTATCAACGTTACGCAGGAAGAAATCCGGGCAGCCATCGAAAAAGCAGTCCTGGAATATAACACAAAGGCAAAGCCTGCACCTCAAATGACCGTAACAACCGGATCGGGGCAAGCTCCGCAAACGCCTAACGTTACAAACTCCTAACCTTCCGATATCCTCCTCGCTTTCCCCGCTGGCTTCGGCATGGCGGGGAGCAGGTAACTTTTTATCGCTGGGAGAAGTAGCAAATTCTGCTACACAGATCACGCATACGTCGGATCATTTTCGAGAGTCCCGGTAATCTTCAATTTGTTTACGTGTCCAGATTGGGCCGGAAGCAAGTCGAATGATCGGCTCCGGGAAACTGCCACGCTGCATGTATGTGCCGATTCGACGTTTATCCCAGCCCAAAATTTTTGCGGCTTCCGCGTACCCGATTATCGAATCTTTTTCCCACCCGACCCATTTCAATGCTTCTTCTTCGTCCATTCCACGGATCGCGGCGGCAAATATCTCTTGTGCGGGATGCTGGTCTGTGTCAAAACGTTTTGCTTGTTCCAGTGCATCATCCATCCCTAAAGCTTCGACGACAACCCAATCCCGTCCATATGCTTTGATGGGGAGATTCCACGGCACTACACCGTGGAACTCCATTATAATACCGTCAGCGACGATATACTTTTGCATGAGTCTTACCTCCTATTCATTTAGACTTCTTCCAGCATTCCGTCTGGATGCTTGACAAAAATCCGTTTCGGGCTTGATTTAAGAGTGTCAATCAAGCGTGATGCGACGGCCGCTGGGAGTTGTTTTAAGTCATTGTTGATTGCCTCCAGGATGACGGATAAATCTTCTGGGACTTTGTGTGACGCCATCAGGTCATTGATAAAAGCAACTTGCTTTTCTGTTGCTCTCGGTGCGCCTTCCGCTTTTGCTAACATCATTTTTACTGCTTCGATTGTTACCTTTGACATTTAAAATCACTCCGTTTCTTTTGGATGTCTTTAATATACACTAAATGTATGTCAACGTCAACATTATTTTTTAAAATGATGTACGCGAAATCCTTTCATGATTGCCTCTTCTCGGTTTGCCGCCCATATGTTACCTGCGCTACTTTTCTGTACTTGCTAACGTATAATTTTTGTGGTATCCTTGCTTTAAGGAGTGATATCCATGGGAACATCGGCGACCAGAGCAAAGAATAAATATCAGGCTAAAAACTATGACCGTGTGCAGTTCCTTGTCCCGAAGGGCAGAAAAGATGTTTATAAAGCTGCGGCGGCGGCAGTGGGTGAGAGTCTGAATGAATATATCGTCAAAGCCATTGAGGAACGTATGGAACGGGAGGGGAAGGTATGAAACGAAACAAAGCAAGATACCTAGATTATTTTATTGACGGACATGTATTGATCCCGGCGCTTTTCTTATCATTTGAGGAGCATGAGAACTTGCTTGATGCCGCGTTCGATGGTAAGCTTGAGTTGAGGTCGAAACTGCGAAGGAGAGGAGCCTGATCAGCTCCCCTCTCCTTACTACTGGGTTTTACGAGTCCGTTGCAAATGGTTCTCGTAAGCCCTTTGCTCTTCGGCGGTTAGCGCGTATCGCGCTTCGATCGCCTCGACTTGCTGGCGGAACTCTGCTTGCGTGATGCGCCCGAGTGCCATTCGGTCGCGTGCTTGACGCATTCGGTGTTCCGCTTTTTGCATTTTTTCAAATGCCTGCATCGTCAACTTGTCCACTTGATCCCCTCCTTTCTATACTTCTATTATATACGTACACACGTATAAAGTCAAGGAAAAAATAGCATGATTGGGAAGTAAATATTTTTTACAAAAAATAAATATTGTTTATATTGACATAAAAATCTGATTTGTATATATTATAGATACAAAGTTAATCACACGTAATTATTAAAAGAGGAGGAAAAAGCATGGCAAAATACAATATCACTGATGATCCAAGCGCGATCGTTCGTCCGGAAAATCCCATATCTGAAATGGTGGTCGAGATTCGAATTGTTGGAAATCTCATCGAGGTTCATAATCCGGATCGGCATGACGATCTTTATGATCTTGCTAAAGGAATATTGAAACTCTCATGGGAACGAGGCCGTTGGGTACGGAAAATTCACCCCACGAACGGAACTGTAGAGGACCGCGCTGCCGAAATTGGTCACCGGCTTTTGGATAAGGGCTTCATCATTCACATAGAAAACGAATCAATTCGAGAAAAAGCTATATCTGGACAATATGAACAAGAATGCATCAAATGGATTATGATGCGCACAAAAGGAGAGTATGAGGGTTGGTTTACGATTGAGTGGGACAGAGGAGTGGACGATTTTTATTCTGCTGCTCGACGTATCACAGGAAGTAAATGGAACAAACCATACGTAGTTGTGCCTGCTCGACATTTTGATGAAGTGATGGATTTTGCCGGAAAATATGGTTTCCAGCTTTCAAAGGGCGCTCAAGAACTCATCGAGAAAGCGCACGCGGAAAGAGCGGCGGAACTCATCGTTCACGTTCCAAAACCAACAAAACAATCCAGGACAATTATCGCTGATAAACCTCCAGTATTGGACATCCCGCAAGGAGATGAGATTGATGAGAATTTTCGAGACGACGACTGATCTTTTGCCGCATCAGATTGATGCAATGAATAAACTTCTGCCTTCCCGGATCAATGCGTTGCTTATGGAGATGGGCACCGGCAAGAGCCGGACGGTCATTGAATTGGCAAAATATCGTTCGCGTAAAATTGACAAAGTGGTTTGGTTCTGCCCGGTGTCATTAAAACAAACGGTGCTGGGCGAGATCCTGAAGCATACCTATTGCACGCGAGAAGATATTTGCGTTTTTAACGACGAAATAACAGAAAAGACAATTCCTGATGCGATGTGGTATGTTATCGGTATTGAGTCGATGAGCTCCAGTGCCCGCGTCATTCTAACGGCGCACAAACTGATCACCGAGAAAACATTCGTCATTTTGGACGAGTCGACGTATTGCAAATATCACCGGGCTAAACGGACGATGCGAATTACTACCTTCTCAAGGGAAGCCAGATATCGTGCTATTATGACCGGAACGCCTCTCAGCAAGGGTGTGCAGGACTTATATTCACAATTCTATTTTCTATCACCCAAAATATTGGGATATAGCTCATTCTATTCATTTGCGGCAAATCATCTGGAGTATTCAGACAAGTTCCCGGGTATGATTGTCAGGGCACATAATGTCGAGTATCTGGCTGCAAAAATCAAACCATACACTTATCAAGTCACAAAGGAAGAAAGCTTGAATCTGCCCACCAAGCTTATGAGAACAGTATATTTTGAAATGTCTGAGGAACAACAAGAAGCTTACGGACAAGCAAAGTATGATGCGTTGGATGCGGTGGAATATGATAGGTTTGATCGATACTATATCTTTAAACTATTTATGTGGTTGCAGCAGATCGTGAGTGGGTTTTGGAATCGAAACGGGAAGTTACTTGAGTATAAACACGATCGATTATCTACGCTTATGGACTCAATTGACAAATTGAGAGATGATAAAATTATTGTCTGGGCGAAGTTTCAGTATGATATTGAACATATAGCGGATGCTCTTCGCACAGCTTACGGGTACGATTCGGTAGCTTTATATTATGGGAAAACTCAGGAATCGAAACGAAAATTGGAGGAAGAGAAATTCCATAAAAATGCTCGTTTTTTTGTCGGAACCCAAAGCACTGGTGGTCATGGGTTGACGCTGAACGAGGCGAACAGGGTATTTTTCTACAACAACGGATTTAAATATTCCGAACGAGAGCAAGCTGAGGATCGTTGTCATCGGATCGGTCAAGAAAAAGACGTGATCTATACGGATATCCATTGCGTAAACTCAATCGATGATCGCATATATAAGTCGCTTTCAAAGAAAAGCTCCGTGTTGTATGATTTTCAAAAAGAAGTGGATAAAGTCAAAAAAGACCGAATTAAGGAGTTGATTAAATCGCTATGAACGAAGAAGAAGCACGAAAGAAAGCGTTAGAAGCCCGTGATCTCTATAACCTAGGCCGTATCAATTTCAAACAGGCGGAAGAGATGATGGCGGAATATCGCGAAATCTTCAATGCTCGAGCTGTCGAAATCGCCAAGAAATATGGGCAGAAACCACAAAAGTTCAGCGTGAAAATGTATATCAAATATGGGAAGTGATGAAGTGAAACCCATCTTCTATTCAAAATCTCCAGACGCCCGGGCCGCATTCATCCGATCCTATTTCGCACGCAGCGGATTGAAAAAACTTGCCTATCTCGTGCCGAAAAAATTCATGCCGGATATTGCAGCGAGATTTCCGGAAGCCACCCTACATGCATATGAGGACGTGACAAAATCGAACGATCTGTTCAACTTAGCTGACGATCAGACACTGCTTGTCTTTGATCGTCCATCCCGGTATAAACTTATCACGAACAACACATTCGTTCGTCTGAGTCGGATCGCGGAGAGGTACTCGCACAAGACCATGGTGGATATCGTACCATTCACAACCGGCATTGAATACTTATACTCGCCGCTAGCGTTCATTTATCGCGGAATCCTTGGCTATCAGCATTGGTACAGTTTTCGAGAAAATAATTGGGAATTGACGCCGGCCGGGGAGCGGATACGCGCGCATGATTTCCGTTGGTTGGCTCAAAAACTGGCGAAGGCGGCGGAAATCGATTATTCCGATTTTCTTGGAAATCATGTTGAAACGATCGATTGTCCGCTGACCAGGTCTGAAGCATCTGAATACAAGCAACTGCGGGACAGGCTTTTTGAGGAAAACAAAACAGCCAGCCCGATCATCACGACGCTGGCGGATTGGACAAACATCCGGGAAAGCCGATATGAAATGCTAGAGAAACTACTGCGAGAGTCTGGCCGAACCGTCGTATATACAAACTTGTCCGGCCACAACAAACGCCTGCAGAAACGATTCCCAGGTATCGAAGTCCGGTCATTCTACGACACTAACGGCGGCGAGGATCAATACGATCGTGTCATTCTATTCGAGACGCCTATCATCCGGGGGTATTTATTTCTGGATGTAATCGCAAATGTCCGGCCAGACTGTGAAATTATCGTATTTCGAAGCGATACGACCGTCGACCGACTCTTGTATAAGAGAATGTTCGACGAGTACGACAGTATCAACCTGTTCTCGAAAATGCTCTATGAGGAGGTGCAGCATGCGGGCCGGAACTAAGCTGTATTTGCCGGAAAATGTACTGGACGCGGCTACAAAACGAATATCATTGCTTTTTGACCACTTTCGAAACATCGTGATCTCCGTTTCTGGTGGAAAAGATAGTACAGTGCTATTTGACCTGTGTTATCAGGAAGCGCATCGGCGCGGTCGGGAGATGAATGTATTTTTTCTTGATCAGGAAGCCGAATACCAGTCCACGATCGATCAGGTGAAGCACATCTTGTCACACGACGGCGTCCGACCATTCTGGTTTCAGATACCGCTCAAAATGACAAATGCCGCTTCTCTCCGAATAGATTTCCTCTATGCCTGGGGACCGGGAGAAGGGTGGATGCGAGAGAAGGATCCGTCAGCCATACATGCGATTGATCGGAACTATCCGCAACGGTTTTATCCATTTCTGGAATGGTGGGATAAAGCATATTGGGATTTGGAAGAGACGGTGTTCATTGTGGGGCTCCGGGCCGAAGAAAGTTTAAACCGCTTCCGATCCGTCGTCAAAAACCCCGGGTGGAACGGGCTGATGTGGACGACCCAGACAGGAAAATCCGGCATCAAGGCATATCCGCTTTATGATTGGACGTTTGAGGATATCTGGCATCATATCGCCGTTCGTGGGCTCAGATACAACCGAATTTATGATTTTATGCACTGGCGCGGCCACCGGATCCAAGATGTGCGTGTTTCCTATCTTGGGCATGAAAACTCACTCAAAAGTCTTGAATCACTGCATGAGTTTGAACCTGATACATACCGGAAACTGCTCGAGCGAATGCCTGGCGTGCATGTGGCGGCCCGATACATCAAAGAAGATATGATTTACAACGCTTCAAGGCTGCCGCCGGCATTTTCGTCCTGGCGTGAATATCGGGATTTCCTGTTGGAGACGACGCCAAGCTCGCATGTCGAGCGGTTCCGGGAACGATTTGCCGGTCAGCTGGATGACGAAAGCGTTCACCGACAACAATGCCGACAACTCCTTATCAATGATTGGGAATCGAATATTCCAGTCGTAAAACCTAAGCAATCGAAAGAGGACAATCTCGCGAAATGGAGGGAAATCCTGTGAATGTTGAACTGGTAAGAACGAACCGGGATGATCCGAACTTCTACAACCTGATTGGGCCATTCTTCGGCAGCCGGCAGGTGGCGAAAGACTTGGGCATGCCGATCTGGAATGATCCGGGGCGGGAATGGATTGTTGCGCTTTCTAATTGTGTACCGATCGCCTGTAGTAGCATTGAATTTTTGAAAACGCCTGGGAAGGCGGTTATGAAAAGTGGCTGGGTACACCCCGACTGGCGCGGTCAGGGCGTCTATAATCGAATGTTTGAAGAGCGTTTGAGAATCGCGAAGGAACGCGGCGTTAAACGAATTATAGCGACGGTCACGGATAAAAGCTACAATACCCACATACGTCATGGTTTTGAGCAGATCGGAATAAAAGGAAAATATAAAATCATGCGAAAGGAGCTGGAATAGATGTTCGATCAAGTAATTGAGCAATTAAAAAGAATGCCAGAGGCAGAACGTATCTCTGCCATCAATGAACTGCAGCGACTTCTCAAAGATGTACACCCTATTCAGCATCCGGTTGGCGCGGTCCAATGGATTCCTGCGGAGTTGGTTGAGGCTAATGAATACAATCCAAACTCTGTGGCTCCCCCTGAGATGCGCCTGCTATACCATTCCATCAAAGAGGATGGTTATACACAGCCGATCGTCGCATACTGGGACGAAGAACGACAGAAATATATCATCGTGGACGGATTTCACCGGCACCGTATTGGGAAAGAATATCGGGACATCCGGGAGCAGATAAAAAACCGTCTTCCGCTCGTCGTCATCAATAAACCGATTGAAAACCGCATGGCCTCTACGATCCGCCACAACCGGGCCCGGGGGAAACATTCGGTACTAGGCATGACGAATATCGTTGTGGAGTTGGTGCGGAAGGGTTGGGACGATGTGACTATCGCCAAACATTTAGGTATGGATGCGGACGAAGTGCTCCGACTCAAACAGACTTCTGGAATTGCAGAACTGTTCAGGGGCAGACAGTATTCAAAATCTTGGGAACTTGGGGGCGTAGAATATGCTGACATTTGAACCATTTCGAATTTGGTACGACCGGCAGAGAAATCCGGAAACGGGAAAAAAGAAAAAAAAGACGGAATTATATGGCGATTGTGGTTTTTCTTCAAATACTGGGGCGAAAATTTGGAACGATGACTTTCCTGTTCTCTCTGACACCATCGAAACGATTTGCAGAGTGTACGGGTTGCGGATTGATCAAGTATTAGAATATAGGAGGTTGGGGAAGAATGAAATACCTGAACCACATCACCCTAAACACCGGTCACATTCAGAAGACATACCCAGGCGAAGTCAATAAACAATTGTATTTAAAACTGCAGCGTATCTACAAAGAGTCACTAAACGGCGAAGCGGAGGTATTGGACGGATACACGGCTAAGAGCACATCGACGGATAACGGGACTCTCATCACACTGTTTCGTGACGACGCTCCAATCCTTACGACTGCGATCAGCTCCAACGACGACGGGATGATTTGGGAAATGATCCATAACTCGGCCGCATCTCCGTTGTACACGAAACTGAGTGATCCGCTGCCCATTCCGTATATCGCGGACCGTTTGGAGGTAGGGGTTGTGTTACACATGGATGCCTTGCAGTGGACTGGCGATTTTTCGCGCTGTATGGGGTGGATTATACTAGCGCCAGAAGAGATTAGATAAGGGGACGCCATGCAGTCTGGCCTTTCAGCGCAAAACGCTCCGGATCATCGTGAATTATACAAGAAAATACGGCCGTCCCCCGACGATCCGGGAGCTGATGATCAAGACTGGCAGGGATGAGGCGGCGATCCTGGACGCACTCGAAGCGCTGGCCGAGGACAGATATATCGAATGGTCACGGGAGCGGCCGGAGAGGATCGTCGTGAAGCCGGGGGTGTGGTGAGTCCATTTGAGGGCTCTTTTTTTATGTGGGAAAGAAGGAAAATGAAGGAAATTGTCGAAGGAATTATTATCAAGCTAAACGGGGTGATTGTGTGATTTTTGTTTGGTTATTTCTTTTTGTTATCATTGTTGCAGTAGTTGCTGGCGTTGTAATGGGGGTAAAGCAGGCTGCTAAACTCAAGAAAAGGACGAAAGAGCTTGGTGCATCGGCCAGCCTAAGCGTTCAATATGTGGATGGTCTGCCTTTGCAACCTGGAGTCAAATGTGATCTGTTCTTGCTTGAGGAAAAGCTGCTTATCGAAAACGAAAGTCAGAAGTTCGAAATTAAGAATCAAAACATCCGGGTGGCAACCGTGAAGAGCGAACAGGAGATTCTTGAAAAAAGTAAAAGTGTTGTTGGCCGGGCAGTTGTTGGAGGGGTATTGCTTGGCCCTCTAGGCGCTATCGTTGGCGGTATGACGGGAGTTGGCAACAAAAGAAAGAAGGGAAAGAAGAGCCATTTCTTCATCCTCAATTACTTAGACTCCAAAGGAGAAATGCAGTCTGTCACATTTATGGACGATATGGCAATCACATTAAGTGTATTTGCAGGTCAATTAAACAAAGCGACAATCCAATATCGACCAGAGGTAGTGGAGTTATAAGAAAATAACCATAAGCCCCAAGGCTTTGAGCTGCGGGGCTTTATTTTTCCCAAACGTCCTCAACAGTCCAAGTCTTTTGAATCCCCTTTTCTTTTGCCCTCCCATTGATCACATCTAAAATTCGATAAGCAAGATCAAAAGAAAAATTCGTGTTGTGTCGCATGATGTTCGTGACCGTGTTCCTATGCACGTCGAGTATATCGGCAAGCTCCGTTTGAGTCATGTCCAGCAGAGATAAAATGCTTTTCAAGTGGCAAATCATTTTCATCACCTCTAACTCATACATTCCATTTTATGCTTGTCGATTCCTTTGATGAAAAATAAGAGGTATTGCCGAATAGAAAATTATTCATCTGCACAAAAAATTAGTCAACTTCACAATAAAATGTGCATAAGATATACCATCAAACCGAAAAGGAGATGGTATCATGCAAGAAAAACTCGCGCCGTGGTTTGTCCTAATTCTTGGCGCACTGGCCTGTGTGGGGTGGTGGTCACTTTGGCAGTGAAACCATTCCACCAGCGGCTTGCGGAGCTCTGGACACTCAACAAGCGTCGGCCGCTGACGCCGGAGGAGATGACGGAGGTTCAGCATTGTTTGTCCCTGAACACGAAATACGTTTGGGAAATGGCATACCTGGAGAATATGTCTCTCATCGCCTCGATGACAAATGATGTGGATTGGCAGCATGAAATCTGCATTGAGATTGATCGAATCGAATTCGGAGAGAAAAAGAAAAAGCCGGGCCGCAAGAGCACCGACTGAGTTTTTACCATTTTCTTGTATACCATTTTGTCGGAAATTGTGATATTTTTGGAATTACCTGATAGTGGGAGGTGATTCATATGAGGAACAAAGATCCGGTACAGAAAAAGAAAACAACCTTTGGCAGAGGTTGTTTGAAAAAAAAGGTCATTGATAATGTACAACAATAAATGATTGCAGTAAAGTGAAAAATGCGTGAACAAAAAAATCTTGACGCCGATAAACTTCACCCATAAGTGAAAATCCAGATTAGGAGGGAGCAGGTATATCCTACTCTTTGCCTTTTTGCAGTTCTGATAAAGGAACTTCTCGCCACTCATGGAGAGCTTTTGGATGACAACCTAATATCTCAGCAGCATTGATCGATCTCTCATATGAAAATTGGCGTTCGCCGCTGATGACCATGGAAGTGAAAGACTCTTCAACGCCGAGTCTTTTCGAAAATTCTCTCTGCGTCAAACCAGCTTCCTTTAATCGTTTTCGCAAAAGGCTCCTCCCCATCTGGAGAGCCATTTTTCACCTCGACTTTGAATTGCTTGGAAAGATTATACACCGATCTGTATTATTTTGTAAACACCCAAAGGAGATGGACACATATGACCGATGAAGAAAAACAGATGCGAAAAGCGCAATTGATACGTGAAATCGTGCTTGAATTACTTAAGAAACAAGCAGGAAATAATTATTCCTTAAAGTATAAAAGGTGATCCGATT
>NZ_JAYJLD010000028.1 GCF_035282765.1 Ferviditalea candida
GGCGCACGGGTAGTGAAAACAGAATAACGTTTCCACATAACTTTTTCATCGTCTTACCGCAGGTGCCTCGGTTATAATGGCGGCATGGGTTAGCCGGCTAGCCTTCCGAATCAATAGGAGGTTACTAACCGATGGAGGCAACAAGAGAGAAAATAGCATCGCGGCGGAAGAGAACGGGATGTGATGACGTGATGAACCGCCGTCTTCACATTCTAAATTGCTGGCCGCGCTTGCCTCGCCAATTTCCGGCCTCCTCCTGATGACCAATCCCGCCATGGGAATCACCGAATGGGTCAACGAGATGAAGCGCACGCCCCTTTACGCCGTTCTCAGCGGTTTTACCATGGACAACATCCCCGGCGCAGGTACGTTCTGCGACTTCTTTCCACGTCTTTGGGCCGCAGCAGACAAGCACCTTAAACCCAAGAAAAAAAAAGGCGCAAGGGAAAACCGAAGAAGGGCAGGAAGAAGGGCTGCTGCCGCCTAATTTTTTTAAAAAACTCCTCTTTTTCATCGGGATCTGCCTATTTTTGAAAATGGGTTTCATTTTCCACTCCTTCAGCAGCACTCGAATTCCGAGAGGCTATCTCCTATAGATCCGACCGACATTCCATTTATTTCCATTTGCCTGGTTGACTATCCTGTTTGCTGGCGGTGGAAATAAAAACTGTTGCCAAGCAAGCAACCATCCGTTTCCGCTATTGTCATTTGAACGGTTATCATCATATTCCCTTATAAGCCCACGCAATAAAGCCAATTATAAACCAGCTTAATATTGCTAACGGAATGATGCCGCTGAATACTAGAACAATTCTCCTTGCTTTATCCTGATAAAACCCGGCAAGATGTAAAATCAATGAAATTATTGAACTAAAGATGACATAGCGAGATCCAAAAAGCGTTAGTTGATACGCAGACACATTAACAATAAAACTGTAAATAACCACAAGTAATAACAAGATAGATGTCAAAAACGCTAATTTACTGGTAAATTTCACATTCTTTTCCCTCGCTTTTCTCCGGAGAATCGTGCAAAATGGAAAATATAGGGATAATGAATGGGGAAGTATGCTTGGAAAATGAAAATAAAGTCGTATTATAACAGGGATAAGGATCAAGGAGGATTTGGGGAGAAGCCTTGCCCTTTGCCTCGCGACAAACCCTTGCTATGCCTTGGATGTTCCCCGTACTCTCCGCTTCAATCTCCGGCTACTAAGCCCCTGCAAAGGCTTGCCTGGTTGTCGGGAAATACTCCGGCTATGCTCCTGTTTGATACGAGTTTATTTGCAATCATACGAGTTTATTTGCTTTGATATGAGTTTATTTGCGTTGGGTAATGCCGCTGCCTCAGCGCCTCATACAGCAAAACCGTGGTGGCCATCGCGACGTTCAGCGATTCCGCTTGCCCGTGCATCGGAATTTTGATATGTGTATCCGCGTATTGGGCCGCCTCCGCCGATACGCCGCCGGCTTCATTGCCGACCAGAAACCAGGTTCTGCGGGTGAAGTCCGCCTCATAACAGGACATTTGCGCTTGAAGGCTCGTATTGACGATCTGGATGGGCTCGGATTGCATAGAGTGGAGCAGCTGCGGCAAATCCGCTTCCACAACTGGGATGTGAAAGAGAGATCCCATAGTGGAGCGCACAGTCTTCGGATTATAGACATCTACAGTACCTTGTCCCACGATAACGGCATCGGCGCCGACTGCATCCGCGCTGCGGATGATCGTGCCCAGATTGCCCGGGTCCTGAACCCCGTCGACAAGAACTGCGAGCGACGGTTCCGATTTCAGCAGCGTCTCCAACGGTATCCCCGGTTTCTCAATGACCGCGCATACCCCCTGCGGACTCCGCGCATCCGTAATTTTGGACAGCACCGCTTCAGCCACACCGAATATTTCTAAAGGACGGCCGCTTTCTATCATGCCCCTATCGACTTCATCAGGAAACCCCCGTTCCAGCGAATAGATCAAGGCCTCGATACGAGCTCCCGACGCAAGGGCCTCCTGCACCAGATGAATGCCCTCGGTGAGAAATTTCTCCTGCTTGTCTCTCCCCTTTTTGGTCATAAGCTCCGCCCATTGCTTTACCTTGGGATTATTTACCGAACGAATTTCCATCTTCATCGATCCGAGAACGAAACCTCAAAATTGTGCAGAGCCTCGTTCTTCCCAATGACGACCAATACATCGTTGGGTCTGATGACATCATCCGCGTGGGGAGCTATGTTCATTTTTCCGTCACCCTTTATGGCCATTACGTTGCAGCCGTATTTGGCGCGGATATCCAACTGTCGGAGCGTTTTTCCGGCCATCTGATGGGAAACCCCGATTTCGACGATGCTGTAATCCTCAGATAATTCAATATGATCCAGAATGTTGGGAGAGATCAGGTTATGAGCAACCCGTTGCCCCATATCCCTTTCCGGGTAGATCACTTTATCAGCGCCGATTTTGGCCAACACTTTTCCGTGCAATTCATTCTGCGCTTTTACAATCAGCATGGAAACGCCCATGTCTTTCAAGATCAAGGAGGTTAATATGCTGGATTGGATGTCCTCGCCGATCGCCACCACCACGACGTCAAAATTGCGTATACCCAGCGCGCGCAAGGCATCTTCATCCGTGGAATCCGCCTGGACGGCATGAGTGACCATGTTGACAACCTCTTGGGTTCGGGTTTCATTCGAATCGATGGCAAGCACCTCAAAACCCAGATTGTACAGAGTTTTGGCCACACTGGAGCCAAATCGGCCCATACCGATGACTGCAAATTGCTTCTTCATTGTTATTTCCTCCAGCAACCCAGTTAGGGCCAATAAGATTCATCACATATTATAGCATACTTTTGGAACGTTAACCCAACAGGACAAAAATCAATACCGGGCATGAGCTTCCTAAAAATTGCGCATATTAAATACGGTACACATACACATAGGAGGTCAACCCATGAATTTGAATTTGCGCCAGGCGATTATTCAGCGTGTTCAAGGCAAAGACGAAGCTGAACTGCTCGATATTATAGACGGCTCCATCGATACGGATGAACGGACGCTGCCCGGACTCGGCGTGCTCTTCGAAATCATCTGGAAACATTGCGAGCAGAACACAAGAGAAGAACTTGTCCTGACATTGAAGGAGCACCTTGCATAATTTTTGCGTTCTTTAATCCAATCGGGACGATTCAAGCTTAACTTTACAGTCCCTATTTTTCGATAGTTCCGGCATTGTTATGCAGTTCTGGCATCCGTGCAAAATGCTTAAAGCATCCGGTCCTTGATTGTAAATAAACGAAAGACCCTGCGGACTTCTCGCAGGGTTGCATTTTCATCGCGTTTAAGATTGCCGCGATTGAGGTCAAGGCGCTTGCTCCAGAAATTGCAGCGTCGGGTTCTTCTCCATCGACGTCCGCATGGCGTATTCATTTTCAAACAGCGCAACATAATCGCCTCTCTTATCTTTAACCAGCATCGAATTGATCCGGAATTTGCCGGGATCAACCTCCCCGACAACCCATCGGGCATACTGGAACGGCTGGCGGTGCAGCTCGACATCGACACCGTATTCCCCTTTCATCCGATGCTCGAAGACTTCGAATTGAAGCTGTCCGACAACCCCCAGGATAATATCCTCGAAGCCGATCGTTTTGAAAACCTGGATCGTTCCTTCCTCCGTCAATTGGTCAATGCCCTTCTGATACTGCTTATGCTTCAAGGCATTCTTTACGACCACCTTGGCGAATAATTCGGGCGGGAACGTAGGCAGTTCGTTGAACACCCGGTCTTCACCCTGAGATAAGGAATCCCCGATCCGAAAAATGCCCGGATCGAACAATCCGATGATATCGCCGGGATATGCCGCATCCACAATCTCCCTGTCCTGCGCCAGAAACTGCTGCGGCTGAGACAGCTTGATCTCTTTGCCCGCGCGCACATGTTTAACCGACATTCCCCGCTCGAACTTGCCGGAGACGATCCGCAGAAATGCCACCCGGTCCCTGTGCGCAGGATTCATGTTCGCTTGGATTTTGAAAATATAACCGGAGAATTTCTCGTCGGTCGGCTGAATCTCTCCCTTGTCGCTGTTTCGGGAAGCAGGCTGCGGGGCCATCGCCAGAAAATTCTCCAGAAACGTCTGCACCCCGAAGTTGTTGACCGCGCTGCCGAAAAATACCGGCGTCAATTCGCCCCGCTGCACCTTCTCCTCATCGAACGGGTCCCCGGCGACATCCAAAAGCTCAAGCTCTTCCCCGGTATATTCAAACAAATAATCGCCCGCCATCTCCCGAATCAGCGGATCGCGGTAATCGGCGACCGGCTTGACATCGATCCGTTCATGGTCCTTCCCCTGATACAGCTCGACCTGAGTCTTGCGCCGGTCGTAAATTCCGCACAACTGCTTGCCCATGCCGATCGGCCAGTTCATCGGATAGGAGCGGATCCCGAGCACCTCTTCGATCTCTTCCAGCAGCTCAAACGGGTTGCGGCCTTCCCTATCCAGCTTGTTGATGAACGTAAAAATCGGAATGCCCCGCTTCCGGCAAACCTGAAACAGCTTCTTGGTCTGCTCCTCCACCCCTTTGGCGCAATCGATCAACATGACGGCGCTATCGGCTGCGGTCAGCGTCCGGTACGTGTCCTCGCTGAAATCCTGGTGACCGGGGGTATCGAGAATATTGATCCGGTGGCCCTTGTAATCGAACTGCAGGACGCTGGAGGTGACGGAAATGCCTCTTTGCTTTTCGATTTCCATCCAGTCGGAAGTGGCGTATTTGTTGGCTTTTCGCCCTTTGACCGTACCTGCAAGACGGATGGCTCCACCGAACAGCAGCAGCTTTTCGGTCAATGTCGTTTTACCTGCATCGGGATGCGAGATAATGGCGAACGTCCGTCTTTTTTGGACTTCCTGTTCCAATTCCTTCGTAATCGTTTTATTCATTTTGACAAATTCCTTTCAGTTTCCCAGCAGAAATGCCCGGGCCGGAGCCGCTTCGATCCCCTTGAGCTTAAGAGGAGCAACTACCAGCATATAAGTGCCCGGGGGTACATCCTTTAATCGCAATCCCTCAACAATGAGAATTTGGCGGGAAAACAAAGCTTTGTGCGTGGGATGGCCTTCCTGGCTTCGTTCGATCCCCAGCCCGTCGATTCCGACGCCTTTGATCATGCGTTCGGCCAGATATTCCGCGCCGTCCTCCCGAAGGTACACAAATCCGTAATCAAATTCCTCGGAAAAGGAATTTCTCGTTTTGAGCAGAACCCATTCTCCCGTTTGAAGCGCGTGCGGCTCCAAATCCCCGCGGCCGATGCTTTCCTCGACATGCGTCAGATCAATGACCCTGGCTGTGCTCACCAGCCGCTCCAAGGGGATTGTCTCGATCGTGTCTCCATTTTCCAACATATGCAGCGGCGCGTCGAGATGCGTTCCCGTGTGCGCATCCAGGCTGATTCTCGATTCATAAACCCTGCCGACGCTAAAATCGTGCATGACCCGGATTTCCGGCCGTTTTGAAGCCTTGTTCTTGTAGACCTGCATTTGATCATGAATCGACATGGAAATATCGTAGATCTTGAACATCGGACGTTACCTCCTCGGATTGTTGCTTGCAGCTGCAGCACGTTGCCTCAGCTCGGAGCCACCCAAATCAGCTCTCCTTCGCGCTGACCGTTCACCGGCCACCATTTGAAGCCGTCGCGCGCCAGCAGCTCCGCAGCCTCGGCAGGGCCCCACGAGCCTGCCGGATAGCGGATCAGCCTGTCCTTTCCCTCGGTCCATGCGGCAGCAATCGGATCGACAAATTCCCAAGCAAGTGCAACTTCATCCCAGCGGGTAAAGTAAGTGGAATCCCCGCGCACCGCATCGCAGAGCAGGCGCTCATAGGCTTCCGGCGTATTGATGCCGATGTTGCAGTTCTGGCAAAAATCCATGGCCACGGGTGTGATTTTGAAATCAGCCCCGGGATTTTTGGCGTTGAACTTGATGTAGATGCCTTCGACGGGATTGACGCGAAAAACCAGAAGATTCGGCTCCAGATTATGCTTTTTGGCCAAATACACATTGTCCGGCACGTTCTTGAATTCAACCACGACTTCCGTCGTTTTCGCCGGCAGCCGCTTGCCTGTCCGCACATAAAAAGGAACGCCCGACCAACGAAAATTATCGACGTACACTTTGGCGGCGAAATAAGTCGCCGTCTCCGACTGCGGATCGACCTTGTCTTCCTGGCGGTAGGCCCGCACCTTCTCCCCTTTGAAAGTGCCTTCCGCATACTGGCCGCGAACCACCATGCGGGCGACCTCATCGGGTGAGGAAAATTTGCGGATTGATCTCAGCACCTTGACCTTCTCATCGCGGATATCCTCCGGATGCATCCGGCTCGGCGGCTCCATGGCGATCATGGCGATCATCTGCAGGATGTGATTTTGGCCCATATCGCGCAGGGCGCCCGATTTATCGTAATATCCGCCTCGTTCCTCCACACCGACCGTTTCGCTCAATGTGATCTGAATATTGGCGATGTACTTGTTGTTCCATAGCGGCTCAAAAAAAGCGTTGGAGAACCGGACGACCTCCAGATTCTGCACCATTTCCTTGCCCAGATAGTGGTCGATCCGGAAAATCTGCTCCTCCTGAAAAACAGTGCGGATTTGATCGTTCAACTTTCTCGCCGAATCCAAGTCGTAGCCGAAAGGCTTCTCGATGACCAGCCGTGTCCAGCCCTCCGAATCCAGCAGGCCCGAATTTTTCAGATGGTTGGATACGGTCGCGAACAATTCCGGCGCCAATGCCAAATAAAACAGCCGGTTGCCGAGAATATTGAATTTTTCGTTCATCCGTTCCGTCAATTCCCGCAGCTTGTAAAACCCTGAAAGATCGTCGATATCCAACGGCATATATTCAAAATGATCCGCAAAACGGTTCCAGTGCTCTTCGTCCTTCAGCTGATGCCGGGCAAACTCCTTGATCGACCGGTATACGTCATCCCTGAACTGCGCATTGGTTTTTTCCCGTCTCGCCAATCCGATCACGGCAAACCGTTCATCCAGTTTCCCGTCGCAATACAAGCTGTACAGCGCGGGGTACAATTTGCGTCGGGCCAGATCCCCCGTCGCTCCGAAAATAAAAAACACAGTGCTCTCCAAGGGTAAGCTCTCCATGTTCCCGTACTCTTCCATCTTCCTCATACTCTCTATATAAGTTTCGTCTTGCCGCATCATTGATTAGTTTATCACAACCCCATTTCACATTCCATTCGCAATCCAAACAAAATACGGCCGCAAAAATTGGGCGGGCGCCACCCGGGTTATTCGACCATACACACCCGCCTTTGCATGAATAAAGTAAAAGAAAAAAGAACCCATTTCAGCTGCAACAAAAATATGCAAAACCAGGAGGTGTTCTGCAATGCAATTGATCTTTCCGCTCGAGGAAAACGTCTGCAAGCAGCATGTCAACCAAACCCTGTATGCTGTAACCGGCGAAGGAAGGGAATATACCGGTGTCCTAAGCAGGGTGGAGGATGGAAAGCTATACTTCAACGATGGACCTCAGGAAGCGGATACGCTTTCGAACCGCAATAAAAAGAAGAAGACCCGGGCCAAAACCAAGGCGGCCAAAACCATGAAGCCGAGCAATATTTATCAGACAGCTTTCCCGGTTCCGGTTCAAGCACTCCCGCAGATCCAGCAAGGCTCCCCCTTCTCGCTGGATATCAAGCAAATCGTCTATCTGTTCAACGTGTCGGCGCTTTGGTAAAACTCACGTAAAATCCGGGCCTTCTGTCAGCCCGGATTTTTATATTCGCTAAAGCGTTCCCTGTTCAGGAGCGCTTCTTTTTCGCAGGCAGCTCCTTGAAATATAAGTAGCATTTGATTGTATCCTCAAATCTGTATTCCTGGTAACCCAACCGTTTGTATAATGTCTGGGCCCTTACATTCAGCTCATCGACATACAGCGTCGAATACTTGCAACCCCGGCGGATTCCGTAATTTTCCGCCCGCCGCATCAGCTTTGTCCCCCATCCTTTGCCCTGTAAGGACGGATGCACGGCCAACATGTCTAGGTACAGAACACCGTCTTTCACAACAAAGGTAATAAAGCCTTTCGCAGGACCAGGCCGCTTGACGACAACAAACGTGACACCGTCCTTCAGTCTTTTCTTCACTTGTTTGTCATCGAACTTCAGATCGGGGAACGCCTTCAGAGTTAAAGTATACAGCTGATTTTTGATCAAACTGATGATGCGCTTGTCGTCAAGCGCAGGTTTCCTCCTGCGTATCCGTATCATCCGCCCACCGCCTCCGCTCATACATAGGTTATGTTGAACTATCCTATGCGCCGGTTAAACGATTGGCTTGGATGATTACCCGTATTGCACAAATATTCGAAAACTTGCAGTTATTCCGCCAGACCCCGTTTCACGGCATAAATCGCCGCCTGCGTCCGGTCCTCCACACCAAGCTTGGCAAGAATGTGGGTCACGTGGAATTTGACGGTTTTGACGCCGATAAACAGCTCATCCGCCACCTCTTGGTTGGATTTTCCTTTGGCAATCAGCTTCAGCACTTCCATTTCGCGTTCCGTCAAATCCTCATGAGGCTTGTTTTCCTCTCGGGGCTGTCGGAAGCGGTTCACCAATTTGGAAGCGACTTGAGACTCAAAAATCGACTGTCCTCTTGCCGCGGCATAGATCGCTTGAGTAATTTCCGATGCGCGTGAAGTTTTGAGCAGATAGCTGAAGGCCCCCGCTTCCAGGACGGGATACATTTTTTCATCGTCCAAGTAGCTGGTCAGCACAATGACTTTGCATTCCGGGTGAATCTGCAGCAGCCTCCGCGTCGTCTCGATGCCGTCCATTCCATCCATGACCAGATCCATCAGCACCACATCGGGCTTGTATTCCTGCGCCAGGCGAATGCCCTCCATGCCGCCGCCGGCCTCCCCGACGACCTCCAGACCATCCTCCGTGCTCAAGACGGCGGCAAGTCCGATCCGCACCATTTCATGGTCGTCCACCAAAAGCACTTTAATCGGTTGATTCTCTGACATCGCTGTTCACCTCCCCTTCCGTCATGATCGGAATGCGGATATCGATCCGGGTCCCTTTGCCCGGAGCCGTAATGATATTCATCGAGCCTCCGACCTCATTGACTCTTTCCAGCATCGATACTATGCCGTAAGAGGCTTGCTTCTTGACATTCAGATCGAAACCGATGCCGTTATCGCGAACCAGCAGCCTGACGATGCCCCCGGATGCATACAGCCTCACTTCCATCCGGCTGGCCTTGGAATGCCGCAGCGTATTGGAAAGCGCCTCTTGGGCGATGCGGAACAGATGGTCCTCGATTCCCTTGGACAAGCGGACGTCTTCCTCGATTTCCGCCGCTATTTCGATCGGCACCTTGGCTTTCAGCTCCAGCAGCAGCTCGTTCAGCGCGCCCGGCAAGTTTTTGCCTTCCAGATGCACGGGCCGCAGATGCAGGAGCAAGGCGCGCATCTCGGATTGGGCGGCCGAAGCCATCTCCTCGATCAGGGAGATCTGCCTCCGCGCTTTCTCAAAATCCTTCTCCAGCGTCCGTCCGACCGCCGTGGCCGTCATCGAAATCGCAAACAGCTGCTGACTGACCGCATCGTGCAGATCTCTCGCCAATCGCTGCCGCTCTTCAATCACCGCGGAATAACGCGCCTTTTCCGCCAATTCGGCATTATGCGTGGATAGGCGCTGCAGGGAACTCACCTGCTCCTCCCATCTTTTGCTGATTCTGGACAGCTGCTCCCCCAATCTGCCGACTTCATCGTTGCCCAGCGGGGGAACGGCACGCGACAGATTTCCTTTTTCCAGGAGAATCATCGCTTCCCGCAGCTGCTCAAGACGCTGCTGAATCTTGCTGCTGAACCTGTATCCGGTTACCGCTCCGGCGCCTACGACAATGGCGAGCAAAACTGCCGCCAGCTTGAGCCCCTGCAGCCAGTTATCGAATGGTCGGATATAGCCCTGCGAGCTCAACAAATAAAGGATCAGGACACACAAAAACAGACCGAGAAGGATCGTGTCCCCCATGGAACGCCAGATCATATTCGTTAATTTTTTCGTATCCTGACTCAAGGCTCCGTCCTCCCCGCTTTCAGGCGCATATCCTTCCGTGCCGGCAGCAGCCTACAAGATTTTGACATCAATGTCTCCTACGGTGTAGGCTACCAGCAGTTTCACTTTATGAGCGCTTTCGGAATAATGCGGCGACTGCCAAACGACATGGTTCAACAGTCCCGATCTCCGCTCCTGTCCGATTTTGATTTGTCCGAACAGGGTCGATGCTTCCACCGATAACCCCAGTTCCTCTGGGACGATGAGATTGACATCGCCGATCACCCCGTGAACGATCACCGTCGTTTCTTCGGACTCGATAAGCGCCAAGGACAAATCCATGCGGATCTCTCCGATCACGCACCAGACGCTCATGCTCCGCAGCCCCCAAGGCTCGCGGTCCCACTTGATGCTTTCCAGCAAATTTTGCCGCCGAAGATAATCGTCGTCTCGCTGAGCCCGTTTCGATTTGATGAAAAAATAGCCCAGAGAAATCAGGACGATCCCGACGACAATCGAAAGATGGTGGCCCAGCAGCATCAAACCGCCGATGACGAGAAGCGCATATCCCGATTTATTTTCTTCGTACGCCAGAATCTTATATATACCCAGACCGATAATCAAAATGGCGGAAAGGGTGAAGAAGCCGAGCAGCTTATACAGCAATATTAACAGGCCAGCCGATATGAGCACGAGGGCCGTGTTGCGGTTGCGTCGGTCCACCCTTTCCCCCCCTTTCGGTATGGTGTTTGCCGTTCCCATGCCTGCGCAGACGCCGGGCCCAAGGACCGCATTGAGGCTCATCTCCTCCAGCTCGGGAACCGATAATTGATTCCGGCGGGTTTCCCTGCGGACGGCATGAATCCAGAGATCCTCGATATCGATATGCTCTCCGCGGAACTGCCCGCCCGGCTGGTAGCCGCAGGCCACGACGATCGACGGAATGTTCAGGCGCGCGGCGGCCATGAGCTGGCCCGGTATCGTCTTGTCGCAGGATACCAAGCAGATCATCCCATACAATCCATATTATCTATAATATTAATAGTTCAAAACTATAAATCTTCGAGGTAATTGGAGATGGAAATTCATCAGTTGAAATACGTTCTGGCCGTTGAGAAATATATGAACTTCTCGCTGGCCGCCGATGAAATATATATTTCTCAACCGACGCTGTCGCAGCAAATTGAAAAGCTGAAGGACGAGCTCGGCGTCGATCTGTTTTTTCGCACCACCCGCTCGCTTTAATTAACGCCTGCGGGCAAAGAGTTCATCATCTATGCCAAACGCGTGTTATCCGAATTGGAAAGAGCGAAAAACACTTCTCCTTATGTTACCGAAGAGAGCAACAGCGAAATCATTAAAGCATTGGTCGAAGAGGATATGGGCGTTGCCTTCTCTTCAAAGCTCGTCGCCTTAACGCTCTTGAGCCCCAAAATGTTGATCGTCGATCTGACGACGTTCATCAGGCGGATCACGGGCCTTGCCGTATTAAAAACGAATAACCTGATTTCCACGAAAGCTTTTATTGAGTTTGTGCTCAGCAAAAAAAAAAGCAGAAGAACGGGAACGGCTCCGCTTACACGTGATAGCTCCCGGTCGGCTCGTTCAAAACCCACTCCAGCAGCAGGATTTGATCCTCAAGCCGGGCGATTTGATCCTCCGCCGCCTGATCTCCCACAGCTTCCAAAGACCGTTTTTGCATAAGCAGCTCATTTAGTTTTCGCTTGATCTGACTCTCTGTTCTCATCTAATTTGCCTTCTTCCCTTTGTCCGCGATTTTTTCCCAGGTCGCTCCCCGGTCGTTGGACAGGTAAACATCCCTTTCAAATGTGGCGATCGCCAGCTGTTCGGGATTTTTCGGATTTTCCGCAATATAGACGATCGCATCGTTCGTCATGGCCGGAATCCCCAGCTTCTTCAATTCGGTGGAATCCGGGTCAAGACGGAACAGGACGCTTTGCTCCCCTTTTATCCCTCCGATGTACAATTGTCCTTCCAAGCTGAAATAGACGGCGGACGTATGAATATCCTTGGCAATGGGGGCAAAGCTTTGCCCATGGTCATTTGACAGATAAGCGCCATTTTGATTGCCGGCAGCCACAATCGACGCCTTGGAAGGGTGGACGGCCAACGTGAACGGCGTGCCCGAGACGCCCTGCATCGCACTTTGGTTCCACGTCTTTGCTTCGTCCAATGTATAATAAAGCCCCTCCGAATCCATTCGGGAATTCGGCTGCGGATTATAAACGTATATCGCATGCGATTGATATCCCGCCGCCAAGACGTGGAAATCGCTGATGCCGTGAAGGTCCATAACCTTCAGGCTCTTGCCGTTATCCGTGCTCTTGACGATGCCCAACGGCTCCTTCAGGCCGGAACCGTCCGCCGGATGTCCACTGCTGTAGAAACCGTTGTCCACCGCGGCAAATCCCATATAATCGTGCCGATCCCCTTGGCCTTGCTTCCATTGATGATTTTCATATACCGCCAGTCCGTAATGCGATGGGATCAAAAGCTGCTTTCCGTCGGGCGAGAAGCCCAGGCCGTGCACATGCTTCAGAATGTCCGCTTCGACCAGCTCAGGCTTCTGAGGCGCAGGCTTGAGGTTGGACAACTCCGGGATAAAGAAGGCTCCGGTAATCAGCGCCCCTGCCAGAGAAATGATCCATCCCCAGCGATACAGCAGCCGTTTCCGGCCTGCGGATGCACCTCCTTCGCCGCCCGGTTTTCGGGAGATGAAATAGAGTGCAAAAAAAGCGAGAAACAGGATCACCCAGCCGATAAAATAAATTCCATAAAGATAGGCGCTTTTGTTAATCTCGTCCTGCACGCCGTCCGCAGCGGCGCTATACGGCAAGGCCCCAAAGGTGAGTAGGACTGTTGCGAATGGAACGGTCTTTTTTGAAATGTTTTTGATGATTTTTGCCATGATGAGTCTCACTGTCTCCTAACATCTATTTTGATAGAAGTTTTTCTTACATTGTAAGCAATTTTCCCAAACAAGCGCAAGCCTCCTACAAAAGCACCACAACCCCCTGGACGCGAGACTTATTTTGAATGGTGGGAAGAATTACCGCTTAAAATCCTTTTTTGAACTATGTTACGATGGAAATGTGCTCATTCCACTTACCAGGAGGCGAATTCATTCCAAAAATTCCGATTTGCGAGTCTATTCAACCTGTCAGCAGCTGTTTACTTGAAAATTTCATATCAGAATTTCATATCTTTCATAATTTTATCATACGGGAGGATCTACCATGAAATTCAAAAGCCTGACTGCACTGATGGCAGCAGCCATGATCGCGGGCTCGTTCCCGCCACCTTCTCATGCAGAAACGGCGCAAGCCCGGATTGTTAACACCGTCAATTTCCGAGAGCTTCCTTCCACTTCAGGACAGCGCATCCGTTACTTGCAATCCGGGGAAACCGTCGAGATCTTGGAGCAGGTCAACAATTATTGGTATAAAGTCAAAGATCACAACAACCAAATCGGATACGTAAGCACCTCCGATAAATACATACAAACACTATCGACTGTACCGCAGACCGGCCCGACCCACGCAGAACCCGCTTCGACGGATTCCAGCACAGCAACTGTCGTAAGCTCGGTGTCATTCCGGACAAGCCCTTCAACCAGCAGCGACCGGATCCGCTATCTGAAAACGGGAGAGAGCATCACGATCCTTGAAAAAGTGAACGCATACTGGTATAAAGCCCAAGACAGCAGCGGCACCGTCGGTTACGTTAGTTCGCTCAGCCAATATGTCGAATTCAACGGACAACCCTCCGGTGGAAGCCCTTCCTCCGGAAGTCCTTCTTCCGGAACAGGCGGCGCCACCCAATCGTCCGCACCTGCGGATTCCGGGAATCAAAGCTCGACCGGATCGAACCAGACCCGTTCGGAAAAAATCCAAAAGGTCATCGATACAGCCAAGAAATACCTTGGAACGCCTTATGAATTCGCCTCCAATCGGAACAATAACGATACCTTCGACTGCTCCGATTTGACGAGAACCGCTTATCGCGAGGGGATTGGCGTTTGGCTGCCTTACGATTCCAGGCAGCAGGGCGATTTTGTCAAAAAGCGCGGCAATATCGTGACCGACTGGCATCAGTTGCAGCCGGGCGACCTGCTCTTCTTCATGTCATACAAAGGCTATAAAGCTTCCGATTATGCCGGTATCGACAAGCTCTCGCAAAGAATTACCCACGTCGCGATGTACATCGGCAACGGCCAGATCATTCAGACATATTCCAACAAATCGGGCGGTGTCCGCATCGACAAGCTCGAAGGCAGCACTTGGGCACTGCGCTTCATGTACGGCGGCAGCGTCATTGACTAAGGGCCGCGATGAAATTGGCTCGACCTTTCAGAACACAAATCAAAGACACACTCTCGGGAACCGCAATTTTCGCGGTTCCTTTTTGTTTGCCTTACCGTGCCGCCGCTTACCGCACGGAGGGGTACTGCTTAGAGATCGTCACCGGCAGTCCGCCGCGCGCCTCAAGCTGTCCCATCAGCACTTTGGCCAGAGTATGAATCGTCAGCGCGCGGTTTTCATAACACGCTATGTATGTTTTGACCTCGGGGAAATGCTGCAGATCATACGGAATGCGCGTTGACGCAACCGCTAACCGGACATCCTTCCGGCCGGCAAGTTCTTTGACGATCCGGATCTGCCCCGGATTGAATGCGGCGTTATAGCTCACGAATACGATCTGTTTGAACGAGCGGCTCGTTTCAAGGATTTTTCGCGTTTCTTCCGCGCCCGGATTCAATCCGATTCTGTCTTCCGCGATCGTCTTGATAAACGGAGACAAGGCTGTCCCCAGCGTCATTTCCTGCTCCAACACATCATCGACTTCGCTGGTGATCGCCACATCCGTCCAGACGACGTAAGTCTTTTCTTCGACAGATAGCGGCAGCTGGCCCTCATCCTTCACCACGGTGATACTGTCTTCCGTGATCCGCCGCGAGACTTCCCAAGATTCCGGCAGGGCGAGCCGCCCCCCGATCTGCGCGCAGCCATCAACGGCAGTGCCCATATTCCGTTTCCGCTTCAGCCGGAGCAGCCGCTCCACCGATTCATCGATCCGCGCTTCCGGTATTCTTCCGCTCTCCACAGCATGAAGGACCGCCTCGATCGCTGCCGCCTGCCTGGAGAACAAATGGCTGATGAGCACAATGTCGGCACCCGCTTCCACGGCCATAACGGCTCCTTCCTCAACGCCGAATTTATCCGCGATCGCCTTCATCTCCAAACAGTCCGTCACGACGACTCCCTCGTAGCGAAGCGTCCGCCGCAGCAGCCCTTCGATCACCCTGCGCGACAAGGTAGCGGGTATCGGTTTCGGCTCCAAAGCGGGAAAGACAATATGCGCGGTCATGATCGCATCCACACCCGCCTCGACGGCCTGTCTGAACGGAACAAGCTCCACCGCATGGAGCCGTTCCATGGAATGCCGGATCATCGGCAAGTCCAGATGCGAATCGGTATTCGTGTCGCCGTGCCCGGGGAAGTGCTTGGCCGCAGCGGCCACACCCGCTTCCTGATAGCCCAGAATCGCCGCCGTTCCCATTCTGCCGACAAGCTCCGGATTCTCCCCGTAGGAACGAACCCCGATGACGGGATTATCCGGATTGTTGTTGACATCGATACAGGGGGCAAAATTCATGTTAATGCCCAACAGTCGCAGCTCTTCTCCGGCGATGCGCGCGGCATCACGGCAGTACTGCGGTTGTCCCGCTGCGCCGAGCGCCATGTTGCCCGGCATCGGCGTGATCCCTTCTTCAATCCGGGTAACCATCCCGCCCTCCTGGTCAATGGCAATCAGCAGCGGAAGGCCGGAGCTGCGCGCCGCCGCTTTCTGCAGCATGGCAGACAATCTGCACACCTGCTCGGGCTCGCGGACGTTTCTCTTGAAATAAATGACGCCTCCGATCCGGTATTCATCGATCAGGGTCAAAATTTCCCGCGACGGCTGCGTCCCGTGAAAACCGCCCATAAACATCTGGCCGATTTTCTCTTTTAATTGGAGTGAATTCATTTTCATACTCGATATCGACCACCTTTACTGTGTTTAAGTGTTTCCCAAATTTTCGCTTCTTCTACCTCTCCGAGAAAATGGCAGGATCTCAAAAAAAAAAAAAAAGCGCGTTCGACCTGCAGCCCAATGCCAGCTTTGATCAACACACGGAGCTGATTTCCGAGATTACATCGTTTATCAATCATGTGGCGGACACCTCCAATCTCATCCTTGATCCCAATCTTGAAAGCTACTATTTAATGCATGAGGTGGTCAGCAGGCTTCCATGGAGGAGATTACCGCCTCCGCGCCCCGCTTTCCAAGATGGCGGAAGAACTGCAACTGCAAATTTCGAAATTCAAAGTATTGCATATATCCCGAGCTCTATTCCCAATGAATTTACGCCCACGGAATCATTCACAAATTTTCCGAAATCTACTATGATAGATTTGTTGTGACTTTGATTCCGGAAGGTTGAAAATATGCAGCATCCCGTCTACAGTTCATTCATGCTCGTTTATGGAATCGTTTATGCCGCCTGGTGTGCGCTTGCCTTGCGGAGGCTGGCCGAGCGCACGTCTGGCTTATCGCAATCCGCGGACGACCGCCGTCTGTGGGTTCTGATATTGCTCCCGGGCCTCTTATTCCGCCTGTTCACAGCCCCGTTCATCCCGGGACATCCGATCGACTTCGCGGATTACAGCCAGTGGGCGCAGCATGCGGCTTCCGGCGGACTTTCCCGTTTTTACGACGGGCAAATGTTCGCCGATTATCCGCCGGGCTACATCTATGTTTTATACTTCATCGGCCTTATCCATCAGCTCCTGTCCATCCCTTATGACTCGCCGCTTTCCGGCGTTCTGCTGAAACTCCCGTCGATTGCCGCGGATACAGCCGCAGGCTGGTTGATTTACCGTATGGCGCGCAAATCGCAAAATGCGAAAGCGGCAAGAATACTGGCCGCGCTGTATGTATTTAATCCCGGCATCTACCTCAATTCGACGCTGTGGGGGCAAATCGACTCCATATTTACGCTGATTGTTGTGCTGATGGTTCTTGCGTTTATGCGCAAACGCATCCCCGCAGCGGCCGGTTTATTCGCAGCCGCCCTGGTTGTCAAGCCCCAGGCCTTCCTGTTTGCGCCTATTTTCCTGTTCGCGCTTGCCGAAACGGCCGCCAAACGCTCTCCCGCCGAAACCTTGAAATCCGCTGCTGCCTCGCTGATTTCCGGCTTTTCGGTATTCGCGCTCAGCATCCTGCCGTTCGTCGTGGACAAGCCCCCGCTGTGGATCGTCGACCACTACCGGGCCATGTTCGCCTCTTATCCCTATGCTTCGCTCAATGCCTCTAATTTATATGCGTTGGCAGGCGGCAATGGCACGCAGCTCGCGGAAATGTCCTTTTTCCTGAACGCTTCGGCCTGGAGCTGGCTGTTCATGGCTCTCTCGGTCATCTTTACGGCAGTCCTCTTTCTCCGGGGCCGGGATTCCGGCAAATATATACTCACCGCGCTGATGCTCATGCTTCTCGTTTTTAATCTGAAGTCGGGCATGCACGAAAGATACCTGTATCCCGCCGTCATTTTGTCGCTTCTCTCATATATACAATTCAAAAACAAACGATTGCTGTATCTTTTTATCGGTCTGAGCTTTACACATTTCGTCAACGTTGCCTACGTGTTTTATTTCAGTCTTGGCCAAAACTATTGGCTTTCCAAAAATGATATTCTGATGATAATCCTTTCTTTCGGAAATCTGGCGCTGCTGGTTTACGCCGTCAAAATCGGCTGGAATCCGCATGCCGGACAGCGAACCCGGACCGATTTGCCCGGCTTGACCAATCCGGGCTTCGCCGAGCTCTCCGCGTCCTTGTCCGTATTCCGGGAACCGGCCGTCAAAGCTGAGGACAGAGGCGATAATGCCGGCGGGCTGCTCTCCGCGCCCGGGCTCCCGCTGCCGGAAGTCGCTTCGGCGGGCCCGGCTCAGCCGCGGGAGCAGCGGAACGAAAGGCTGAGCCGCCGCGACAAATGGCTGTTGACCGGTCTTACGCTCGCTTATGCGGCAATCGCGCTGTACCACCTCGGATCGTTCAAGGATCCGCAGACCTATTGGTATCCTCACAATATCGGCTCAAGCGTGCAGGCGGATTTCGGCGCGCAAAAGCAGCTTGCCCGGATGGAGTGGTTCGCCGGGATCGCCGAAGGCCGCTACCGGATCGAACGGTCGGATGACGCCGTCTCTTGGTATCCGGTTACGGAAATCGAACTCAAGGTTCCCACCGTCTTTAAATGGGAGGAAACCGATCTGAACGTTTCCGCCCGCTACATCCGGATCACGGCCCAGCAGACGGGGGCCGCCCTGCATGAGGTCGGCTTTTTTCAGAAGGATTCGGACCGCCCCCTGCCGATCCTAGGCATCACAGCTTCCGTACCGGCAAAACAAGGGGAGGAGAACCCGGACAGGCTGTTCGACGAGCAGCAAACCGTTCCGCTGCATCCATCGTTCATGAACAGTTCCTATTTCGATGAAGTTTATCACGCCCGAACGGCTTACGAGCATCTGCACCGGATGGAGCCCTATGAAACCACCCATCCCCCGCTCGGAAAAATATTCATTTCACTGGGAATCGCCCTGTTCGGCCTGGTCCCGTTCGGCTGGCGGATCGTCGGCACGCTGTTCGGCATCGCCATGATCCCGTTGATGTATCTGTTCGGCAAAAAGCTGTTCAAACGCACCGAATTTGCGTTCATCGCCGCTTTTTTGATGACCTTTGACTTTATGCACTTCGCCCAGACGCGCATCGCCACGATCGATGTGTACGGCGTATTTTTCATCATTCTGATGTTCTACTACATGTACCGGTACGTAAACCTGAATTTCCATGTCGACGGTCTGAAGAAAACCTTGGTTCCGCTGTTTCTCTCCGGACTTTTCTTCGGCCTCGGCGCCGCCAGCAAATGGATCAGCATCTATGGCGGAGCGGGCCTCGCGCTGATTTATTTCATCCACTTGGTCGGCAGGTTCAAAGAGTACATCGCGGCCAACAGACAGCTGCGGCAGCATCCCGACGGCTCTGACCCCGGGGATGATTCGGACCGTGAGGATGTCCCGGATGATCCGAAGCCCCCGGTTGTCTCCGGCAGCCCGAAGGAATCGGCCGATTCCGTTTCCGGTTCAAAGGATCCGATGCTCGAGCGCATCGTCCGCACGTTTCCCAAAAATCTGCTGCTTACCCTGCTCTGGAGCGTCGCATTCTTCATTGTCATTCCGGCGATCATTTATGTATTGGCGTACATTCCGTATTTTATGGTTTCCGGCAAGCATCACGGGCTCGCCGATTTGATCGAGGCGCAGAAATACATGTACAACTATCACAAAAATCTGGTCTCCACCCATCCGTTCGCTTCCCCATGGTGGCAGTGGCCGATGATGCTGATGCCGATCTGGTATTTCCAGGGGAGCGACCTGCCTGACGGGATGATATCGAGCATCGTGTCCATGGGAAATCCCGCCGTCTGGTGGATAGGCTCCCTGGCAGTCGTGTTCGCCGCCGTGATCGGCTTTTTGAGAAAAGAACGGCTTGTGCTCTTTCTGCTGATCGCGCTGGGTTCCGAATATCTTCCATGGGTGCTCGTGCCGCGGCTGACGTTCATTTACCATTTCTTCGCATCCGTGCCCTTTATCATCCTGTTGACCACATATATACTGAAAGATATTCAAGAACAAGTTCGCAGCATTCGCAAATTCCGGATTTTCGCATACAGCTACCTTGCCGCCGTATTCGTGCTGTTTGCGATGTTTTATCCGATTCTTTCGGGAGCCGTCGTAAGCCGGGATTACGCGGCGTATTTTCTGAGATGGTTTCCGTTTTGGCATTTTTACTGATTGAAAGCTATTTTGAAGGAGAGATCAGCATGAACCGTACCCGATATTCTGTAGTGGTTCCCGTCTATAACGAAGAGGAGTGCATTGAAGAAACCAGCCGGAGACTGCTGGAAGTGATGGACGCCACCGGCGAGCCCTTTGAGTTGATTTTCGTAAATGACGGCAGCCGCGACCGCTCTGCCGAACTCATCCGTGGCCTTTGCGCAGCGGACAAACGCATCAAACTGATCGACTTCTCCCGCAATTTCGGACATCAGATTGCCGTTACCGCCGGGCTGCAGCATGCTTCCGGACAAGCCGTCGTGCTCATCGACGCCGATCTCCAAGACCCCCCGGAAGTGATTCTGCAGATGATCGATAAATGGAAGCAGGGGTATGACGTCGTCTACGGGAAACGGATTCAGCGGCATGGAGAAACCCTGTTCAAAAAAGCGAGCGCTTTGTTTTTTTACCGCCTGCTCCACTCGATGACGAATGTGAACATCCCCCTAGATACCGGCGACTTCCGCCTGATGGACAGAAAGGTTTGCGACGCGTTGAACGGCTTGAAGGAACAGAACCGGTTTATCCGCGGGCTGGTGAGCTGGGTCGGCTTCAAACAAACCCCGGTTGAATACGAGCGTCAGGAGCGCTTTGCCGGAACTACCAAATATCCGCTCAGAAAAATGGTGAAATTCGCTTTGGACGGCATCACCTCATTCTCTTACAAGCCGCTCCGGCTCGCCTCCTACCTTGGATTTACGGTATCTGCGGCAAGCTTTCTTTATCTCTTGATCGTGCTTTACCAGAAGCTGTTCACGACAACCACCCTGCCGGGATGGTCTTCGATCGTGGCGGTCAACCTGCTGTTCAACGGGATCGTGCTGATCATTCTGGGGATCATCGGGGAGTATATCGGAAGGATTTATGACGAATCGAAAAACAGGCCTTTATATATTTTGAACGACAAAGTGGGGTTTGGATATGAGGACAACGGAACAGACAGCCAAGATTAAGCGCGAGTTGGCCAGGTTCGTGAAATTCAATGCCGTCGGGCTCATCAATACGGGAGTCGATTTTGCCGTATTTGCGCTGCTCAACGCCGCCGGCCTGAATGTCTACTTCGCCCAAGCCGTCTCCTACTCGGCCGGAATCGCCAACAGCTTCCTGCTGAACAGAGTGTGGACCTTTCAGTACAGGGAAAAGCCCGGCTGGGGGGAAGCGCTGCGGTTCCTGTCGGTCAATCTGACGTCCTTCGCCGTCAGCACCGCAGCCTTGTATGCGCTGCACGCCCTTCTCGGAGTCCATGCGCTTGCCGCCAAGCTTGTGACTTTGACCGTTTCCGTCTTGTTGAACTACTTCGGCTACAAGCATCTGGTATTTGCCCCTGAACGGCACAATCCGGCTTTCGCGGCAGCGCGCAGGCCGGATGAAGCCGAAGCACACGGGCCGAATAAAACCGCATCGCATTGACATTCTTTTGCGACCGGCTTAGGCATCGCGAGCCCCTACACCTTCATGAACACCATCAACCCCGCCGCAGCCACGGCAAGCGCGCTGCTGAAGCCGAATGCGGCCATCGGACCGTACATCTGCCATAATGCCCCCGAGATGATGCTGGCCGGCAGCGCGGCTAGCCCGGTCAGCGCATTGAACGTGCCCATCGCCAGCCCTCTTCCGCCCTGTTCGGCGAGATCCCCGACATAGGCCTTCTGGATACCCTCCGTCGCAGCGTAATACACCCCGTAAACGATAAACAGCACCCAGATCCAGCCTGCATTCGACGCCAAGCCGAAGCCCAGATAAATCAGCGCAAAAATCAAATAGCCGGCAACGATGACGGGACGCCTGCCGATCCGGTCGGAAAGCATGCCCGCCGGCACCGAGAACAGCGTATAGGTGATGTTGAAAGCAAAATAGGCCAGCGGAATCCAGACCGCCGCCATCCCCGCATCCTGTGCCCGCAGGATCAAGAAAGCGTCGGAGGAATTGCCCAGGGCAAATACAGTTGCCGCCAATGTGAAGCCCTTCAATTTGCTGCTCAGTTGTTTGAAGCCGATTTTCGGCAGGGGCTGCGGAGAGCGTGCTGCGGTCGCTTTCTCACCGCGCGTATCTGCTTGCGGCGCTTCATTCTTCTCCGCTTCTCCGTTCGTCAAATCCGTTACGTTCGCTTCGCCAACCGATCCTCCATGCGCCCCGGCTTTTCTTTCCTTCAGCAGAAACACAAGCAGCGCCACCGCAAGGACGCCCGGAATGGCGGAGAACCAGAACACCGCCCGATAATTATTGTCAAAAACGGCAAGAATCCAAAACGCCGAGAACGGCCCGATCGCCGCGCCCAACGTATCCATGGCGCGGTGAATGCCGAACGCCCTGCCCCTGTCGGCAGGCGTGGTGACGTCCGCCAGCAGCGCGTCCCGCGGCGCTCCGCGCAGGCCTTTGCCGAATCGGTCGGCCAAGCGAATGCCAAGCACCTGCCCCCAGGATGCGCTGACGGCAAACAGCGGCTTTACCAGATTGGACAAGCCGTAGCCGAAAACCATCAGCGGCTTGCGCTTGCCGATCCGGTCGGAGAACCAGCCGGAGAACAGCTTCAGCACGCTCGCCGTGCTTTCCGCAAGCCCCTCGATGACGCCGATTGCTCCAGCCTGCACATGCAGCACGGAGGTCAGAAACAGCGGCAGCACAGGGATGATCATCTCGCTGGACAGGTCCGTAAACAAGCTGACGAGTCCGAGCACGACTATGGTCGAATTGAGTCCGAATCGCGTTTTTCGCTTATGGCGGTTATTCATTCATCTCGCTCCATTTCCAGTGAATGATTAATTTCTTACACTCACCGCATTCTTAGATGTTTCCATTATACTTCTCCACGTTCGAATCTCGCAAAAAAATCTCCGACTCCACTTTTACAGCGGGTTCGAAGATTTTTTCGAAGAAAAGCTAATGATCGCTATCCGTTGGAATTTTCCATAGTTATACTCCTGGCCGGAACGACTCATCGGCTTTCACAACCGGCGCTCGTTTTCTTACACCGTTTCAGGATGGCGGGCACCAACAGCCATAACGCTCCTCCAATCAGAAAAACTGCAGACACCGGTTTATTCAGAAAAATCATGAAGTCTCCATTGGAAATCGTCAGCGCGCGGCGCATGTTGTTCTCGATCATCGGACCGAGCACAATGGCCAGCACGAGCGGCGCTAGAGGAAAATCGTTTTTCGCCAGAAAATAGGCGGCCACTCCACAGCCGGTCATCAGCAGCAAGTCGAAAATCGAAAGCTGCACCGTGTAAACTCCGAACACGGAAATCGCGATAATGAACGGGATCAGATATTTTGCTGGTGTTACGATCAACTTGGCGAATACCCTTACGATCGGAACATTTAACAACACAAGCGCAAAGTTGCCGACAAACATACTGGCAATCAGGCCCCATGCAACCCGGGGATGCTCTTCAAACAGCAGCGGACCCGGTTGGATGTTGTACATGATCAGGGCACCCATGAGAATGGCGGTCGTTCCCGACCCGGGAATACCGAGCGTCAGCATCGGGATCATCGCTCCGCCCGCCGCACCGTTATTCGCCGATTCCGGTGCCGCTACGCCTTCGACGGCGCCTTTGCCGAACTTCTCCGGATGCTTGCTGAGTTTCTTTGCCACGATATAGGAGAAAAAAGACGCAATGGTCGCGCCCGCGCCAGGCAGAACGCCGGTGAAGAATCCGATCAGCGAACCGCGAATCATCGTGCCGGCGCTGTCTTTCATATCTTGTTTCGTGGGGTAGAAGCTTGCTATTTTTGAGATGGCCGCCCCCGTTATGTCTGTTTCAAAAATTGTCTTGAACACTTCGCCAAGCGCAAACAAACCGACCGCGACCGTCAAAAATTCTATCCCGTTGTAGATCTCGGGAAGCCCGAACGTGAACCGTTCGACACCGGATACTTTATCGATGCCGACCGTGGCCATCAACAAACCGATTACGGTCATGATAAGCGCCTTCGTCATCGATTTCCCGGCTAGTCCGCTGACCGCGGCCAAACCAAGGATCATCAGCGAGAAATAATCCGCCGGACCGAAGCGAAGCGCCACGTCGGAAAGCGGCTTGGCCAGAAAAATCAATCCGAAAAGCGAGACGATGCCCCCGCTGAACGAAGCGATGGCCGAAATCGTCAAGGCTGCTCCGGCGCGTCCTTGTTTGGCCATCGGATATCCGTCGAGCGTTGTCATGACGGCCGCCGCATCACCCGGCGTGTTCAGCAGAATCGACGAAATCGAGCCGCCGTACATAGCGCCGTAGTAAATTCCGGCCAACAGAATGATCGCGCTGGCCGCTGCGTCTTCCGGATTAAGCCCCCCCGTCAACGCGGCGGTGAAGGGCATCAATAGCGCCACGCCGCTCATCGGACCGAGACCGGGCAGCGCTCCGATTCCGGATCCGATCACCACGCCCAATAATACGAACAAGATATTATGCCACTGCAGCGCGATGCTGAAGCCGTTGAGCAAAAACTGAATAACTTCCATAATCGAACCTCCAATGCGTAAACCATACGGGCCAGCCAGGGAGCGTTCCGTTTAGCAGCACCGCATACAAGTAATAAATGACGAATGAGAACACGGCGGCAATGATCGCTGATTTCCATACGTTTCCTCTTTGCATGGCTTGAAACCCGACAAGCAGAAACAGGAATGTGCCGATCACGTACCCGATTTGTTCCAGGAAAACACAGTACAGAGTGAGCGAGAAAACGATAATCCAAAATTTTTTATAATGCATCGGCGTCTTTTCGCGCTCTTCCTGCTTATACCGAAACGTTCCGTACAACAGACCTGCACTAAGCGCGACCAGAATAAGCCCGAGGCCAAACGGAAACACATTTGGCCCGACGACGCTGCCGTATGCGCTTGCGGAAATTTTCGTGCTTTGCCATGCAAACATAGTCCCGAATGCCATCAAGACGATACTGGCATATCGGTCGAATGTCTTGTTCAAGGTTCAATCCTCCCTTGCTTGCTTTAATTACCTGCGATGATTCATCCACAAATCCACTCTATCTATTACTGCTTCGCCATGCCCAATGAGGTGAGCATATCTTTGACCAAGGTTTCCTGCTGTCCCAGGAAGGCACTGAAATCGTCGCCGCTTCTGAATTCTTTGGCCCAGCCTTTCGCCTGCACTTCATTGGCCCATGCATCGCTGTCGGACATTTCCTTCAATTTGTCCAGCCAATATTTCTTGGCATCAGGGCTCATTTCTTTCGGGCCGAAAACGCCGCGCCAAATCGCGAACTCCGCATCAAAGCCCAGCTCCTTCAGAGTAGGGACATCCTTCAAGTCTCCGCCAAGCCGCTCCGGCGACTCAACGGCCAGTATCCGGATTTTGCCGGTTTTCATATATTCCGTAAGGCTGGATGCGTCCGTTCCAAGCACGTCTGCATTTCCGCCGAGCAGCGCCGTCAACGCCTCTCCGCCGCCGTCATAGGAAACATACTTGACTTTTTTAGGGTCGACTCCGGCCTTGAACGCGGGAAGCACGGCAACAAGGTGATCCATCGAGCCCGGAGCCGAACCGCCGGCAACGGTCACTTGTGTGGGATCTGCCTTCAGGGCGTCAATCACCGATTGCAAATCCTTGAATTTGGAATCCGATATTACGGCAATGGCGCCGAAATCCTTGGTCAGCTGCGCCAGAGGCGTCGTATCCTTATATCCGTACGGGCTGTTGCCTTCGCTTTTCAAATTATTGATCAAAATCGGCGGAGAGCTTACCATCAACGCATAATCATTGTTTTTGCCCTTCGTGGCATATTCGGCCAAGAATACGGCTCCGCCGCCGCCCGGTTTGTTTTCCACGGTAATCGGCTGATCGACGATTTTGGCGGCGCCCATGACCTTGGCGATTGATCTGGCGGTCATATCCCAGCCGCCGCCGGCTCCGGAAGGCGCGACCACCACGATCGGCTTTTCCGGATATTTGGAGACGGCTTCGGTTTTAGCCGCCTCCTGCTTCGGCGTCTCTGCCGGAGCGGGAGCGTCCTTCGCCGCTTCCTTCCCGTTTCCTCCGCCGCAAGCTGCAAGTCCCCAAACAACCGCTGCGGCTAAAACCGCCAGCTTCCATCTTTTTTTGAACATCGAACTTCCTCCCCTTTTTATTGATAGCGTTTTCAAATTGACTATAAAACAGTTCCCCACTCCGGGAAAGTTTACGAAAATAAGATCAATTTAACTCATTTTGTATATTTTGTTCATAAAAACCTCAGACTCCGCTGAAGAATATCGCGCATATCTCCTTCCCGAGCACGCGCGATTCCGCTAAAATGAGTTAACAAGATCAGGTTTTCCATTAAGGGGGTCGGCCGTTGCGTCTTCAGACCCGATTGATTCTGTTTATCTGTTCGCTGCTGTTTTTGATCATTGCCGTGCAGGCTTTCTTTTTCAATGAGATGTGGACTTCTCAATTGAAGGAAAAGACCGGCTCGAACGCCCTGCAAATCGCCAAGACCGTGGCGTCGATTCCGGCCATTCGCGAAGCCTTTGACGATCCGGATCCTTCGGCCGTCATCCAGCCCATCGCCGAAACGATCCGCAGGGAAACCGGCGCGGAGTTCGTCGTGGTCGGCAACAAGCAGGGCATCCGCTATTCGCATCCCGTTCCCGCACGCATCGGGCAAGAAATGGTCGGCGGCGATAATGGGCCGGTATTTGAAGGGAAGTCGATCGTTTCGGAGGCGCAGGGAACCCTTGGACTATCTCTGCGTGGAAAGACACCCGTCTTGGATGATACCGGCAAGGTCGTCGGGGTTGTCTCCGTCGGCTTCCTGATTGACGACATCAACCAAGAGGCCAAGAAATCAGAAACAACATCATACTCATCACCTTCTTTTCCCTGCTGTTCGGTTCGATCGGCTCCATTCTGATCGCCAATCGGGTCAAACGGTCCATTCACGGCCTGGAGCCCGAGGAAATCGGACGTTTATATCAAGAGAAACAGGCCATACTGGAATCGATCCGCGAAGGCATTCTGGCCGTCAATCAACAAGGGAGGATCACAATGGCCAATCATGCCGCCGCCCAAATGCTCGGTCTGGAGGAATATCAGAACATTGTCGGCAAGCCGATCCTTGAGCTGCTCCCCTCTTCACGGCTTCCCGAAGTCATCAAAACGGGACAAACCGAATTTGACCGGGAAATGGTCATCCGCGATCAAACCGTGATCGCCAACCGGCTGCCGATTTTGGACCGCCACGAGTCCGTGATCGGAGCGGTAGCCACCTTCCGCATCAAATCCGAGCTGTATCTTTTATCCGAAAAATTATCCCAAGTCCAAAAATACGCGGAAACCCTGCGCGCCCAAACCCATGAATATTCGAACAAATTGTACGCGATATCCGGTTTGATCCAGCTGGAATCCTATGACGAGGCGTTGGAGCTCATCGCCAAGGAATCGGATGTCCAGCAGGATCTGATTCATTTCATCATGCGGGAAATCCCCGATCCGGTCATCGGCGGCCTCTTGATCGGCAAATTCAATCATTCCAAAGAGCTCAAGCTCGAGCTGGAAATCGACAGAAACAGCTCCTTCCGCGATGTGCCTGCGGAAATCAGCCGCAACCATCTATTGACCGTTATCGGAAATCTGCTTGACAATGCTTTCGAGGCGGCGCTGGAAAACGGAAACGGCAGCAAAAACATCACCATTTTCCTGACCGATCTCGGCGATGATCTTATTATCGAAGTGGAAGATTCCGGAGCGGGAATTCCTCCCGATGTCGCGGACCAAATGTTCGAGACCGGCTTCTCCACCAAGGCGGGAAAACACCGGGGCTTTGGTTTGGCGCTGGTCAAACAGGCCATCGATCAATTGGACGGATATATTTCCTATAAAAGCAATCCGGGGGAAAAAACATTATTCACCGTGGTGCTCCCCAAAAAAAGGACGGGCATTCTATGATTAAGGTGCTTATTGTGGAGGATGATCTCGGCGTAGCCCGCATCAACCAGCGGTTTGTGGAGAAAATCGGGGGGCTTCAGGTCGTCGGCATTGCAACCGATGAGGAACAATCCAAAGAACAGCTGGAAATATTCGAACCGGATCTCGTTCTGCTCGATTTGTACTTTCCGGATATGCACGGACTGCAGCTGCTTCAGCATATCCGGCTTAGGCACCGCCATACCGATGTCATCATCATTACGGCCGCCAAGGAATTGGACACCGTTCGCGAAGCGATCCGAGGCGGGGTTTTCGATTACATCATCAAACCGGTCATTTTCAATACGTTCGCGGAAAAAATGAAAAATTACATTCTGTTCAGAAAAAACATCGAGCAGGGTAACCGGCAGGTCGATCAAGAACAGGTAGACCTCCTGTTGTTGAGGCGCCCGCAGGAAAAAATCCCGATATCGGATTTGCCCAAAGGCATCGACAAGCTGACACTGGAAAAAATCACACTGTATTTGGAACAATCGAATGCAGCATTTACCGTCGAGGATATCTGCGTCAGAATCGGCAGCAGCCGCACAACCGCGCGTCGGTATCTGGAATACCTGGTTTCCGTCGGCAAACTGAAAGCGGATGTGTCCTACGGCACCGTGGGCCGACCGGAAAGAATCTACCGAACGGTAAATTGAAACCCTCTATAGAGATTTCATATTACATTATTTAATTCCACCGGACGTAAGCCCTTGAACGAGATATTTTTCAATGTAGAGAAACAGTACCAGAACAGGAATGGTCGTAAGAATAGCTGCGGCCATGAGATAATGCCATTGCACCATATATTGGCCGACAAACGAGTAAATACCCAACGGGAGGGTCTGCATTTCCGGCTTGGACATGAATGTCAAAGCAATCATGAAGTCATTCCACGCCCAGATGAATGCGAATATTGTAGTTGCCACCAGACCAGGTAATGACATGGGCAGTACAATGCGGAATAGAACGCCTAATTTGGAACAGCCGTCTATTAGGGAGGCCTCTTCGATTTCGATCGGAATCGCTTTAAAAAAGGATGTCAGGAACCAAATTGAAAACGCAATGCCTAAGGCGGCATAAGTAAGTATTAAAGATTGATAGGTATTTAACATATTTAGCGAAGCCATCGTTTTGAAAAGACCTATAATGAGCACAATGGGAGAGAACATTTGGGTATAGAGTATGATGTTCCGGAAAATGCTTTGGCCGGCGAATTGCATTCGCGCCAAAGCATAAGCGGCGGGGATCGACACAACCAGATTTAACAAGGTGGCCCCGATGCCAACTATAAGACTGTTCAGCATATAGCGCGACATAGGGACATGTGTCCATATATCCACAAAATTTTGCCAACGCCAGGTTTGCGGAAACCAAGTCGGAGGAAATCTGAAAATCTCTGAAAGAGGTCTCAAGGCTGTTAAAATCATAATAAAAAACGGAAAAATCATGAATATTAATACGACAAGCAGAAAGCTGAGCAAAATCATACGCGGCAATCTTCCTTCAATATACACAGTTAGTCCTCCTTCAACGTAATTTTTTGGAATAGCCAGGCAAAGACCACCAGGATGAGGAAGGTAATTACCGCCATGCTTGACGCCCCGCCGAAGTTGCTGTATTGAAAAGCTTGTTTATATAAGTAAGTTATCAATATATCCGTCTTAAATGAGGGGCCGCCTTGAGTCAGGATCCAAATTATCGGAAAACTGTTAAACACATAAATGACATTGAGAAGTGTAGTAACAGTCAACGGTTGTCGCAGCTGGGGAAGCGTAATTCTCCAAAAGGTAACAAGAAAGCTTGCGCCGTCTACTGCAGACGCCTCATACTGATCATTGCCGATCGATTGGAGTCCTGCCAATAAAGACAATGTCGTAAAAGGAACACTAACCAAAATCCCCACAAAAATAATAATGATGAAAGCAAGCTTCGGATCGCCGAGCCAAATGATTTGCTCTTTCGTAATTCCAAGCTGTTGAAGCATATGGGTGATAATGCTGTATTGGCCGTCGAAAATCCATTTCCAAGCTATGGCGTTGATCATTAATGAAGCCGCCCAAGGAACAATCAGAATTCCTCGAGCCAGCTTTCGACCTGGAAAGCGCAGGTTGAGAGCAATTGCTGCTGGAAGCGCTATTAATGTAGTGATAACTACAACCCAAACGGTCCATTTCACCGTCCGTATTGTGATATCCCAAAACTCCGGATCCGCAAACAAACTTGTATAGTTCGCAAAACCGTTAAAACCGGTTGGATTGCCAAGGGCATTAACACTGTTCAAGGAAATATAAAAAGTATTAAGGATGGGATAAAAAACAACAAGCAAAATTAATATTAACGCTGGAGCGATAAACAAATAGGCCAATTTGGAACGATTGTGATTAGGTGATACTTGCAATTTTAGCCCCCCCGTAAAAGGTATCAAACAACCCCGCCCTCCTATGAACGGTAGGCGAGGTTGCCGGATACTCATCAATGACCGCAGCAATCCATTTTATTTCTTCCCTAAAGCATCGATCTTTTTGGCTGCCTCATCCAGCGCATCTTTCGGGGACATCTCGCCCGACATGGCTTTTTGTACTGCAACCGTCTGAATTTCTTCGATGGTCGGGAAAGTATCTACCGGAGGATAGAATTTGGCGTATTGAAGTGCATCAATAAACGGTTTTTTGTCTTCCGACTGGAAGAATGCGTCTTTGCTGACTTCCACTTGTTCCGGAAGCATGCCTTCTACTTTATCAAATTCCAACCGATACTTCTGCTGGTACATATATTCAATAAATTTCCAAGCCTCGGCCTTATGTGTGGTACTAGCCGACATTCCGAGAGAATCGGTTACACCAAGGACTGCAGGCTGTCCTCCGGTACGCGACGGGAAGTATGCAATCCCGTATTGCAGATTCGGATTTTGACGCTTGATCTCATCAGCCAACCATGGGCCTGTAGGATACATTCCCAATTGTCCGGAAATGAACATTTGAATGATCTGGTCGCGCCCGAAGCCGTTAGGGTTAGGCTGGGTCACTTTTTCTTTATTGGCCATGTCAACCATAAACTGCAGCGCTTCTACCCCTTGCGGACTGTTTAAAGCGGCTTTTCCATTGGCGTCCAAAATGTCCCCGCCATTATTCCATAAGAAATAATCAAAATACGTGTCAACTTCAATACCCTTGCTATAAAGCCCCAGACCATACACATTGGGCGGGTTGCTCACCTTTTTGGCTGCATTCATTAGATCATCCCAGGTTTTGGGCGGTTGAACATTTGCTTTATCAAAAAGGTCCTTTCGGTAGAAAAGCATTCTGGCCGATGCAGCCACGGGGATCCCGTATGTTGCATCGTTTCCGGGCATTTTTGCGCCATTCAATAAAGCCGGGATAAACTTCTGCTTAAAATCCGGAGTCATGTAGGAATTCAGATCCTCGATTTGTTTGAGGGAAGTGAACTGTGCCAACCAACGGGTTGCGTACCCAAAAACGTCGGGTGTTTGATTGGCGCTCATCGCAGTGATGAGCTTGTCATGCATTTTGTCCCAGGGTGCGATTTCCAGCGATACGGTTATCTTGCCGTCATTATCCTTGTTAAAATCGTCAACCACTTTCTTCATCAATTCTTGCGTTTTTTCATCGTACTGCGGAAACAAAAAGCTTAATTTTACAGGTTCTTGTTTATCGCTTGCACTTGGACTCGCACCTCCGCTTGCTTGTGCGGTTTGTTTGGGCTCCGCATTTCCATTGCTTTGGCTTTGCGAGCTGCAGCCGATCAAACCTTGCATGACCATTACCAGAGCGAACATCATTACAGCAATTTTCCTTGATTTCCTTAACATTTGTCTCATGGCTCAAACCCCCTTAAAATTCGTTAGCTGTACATCACCAATCCAGAAGAAAATATAAATTCTGAATATTGATAATGTTAAGTTATAAAATATTCTATAATTTTTTATCAATTCCTGCTAGAAAAATAAAATAAATTATTTAAAAATTAATTTTTGTATTTTTCTAGCATAATTATTTATCAGCAATAAAAACCCCAAAATCCGCTTTATATTTGAAGCTTACTTATTTATCAGCACAAAAATCATAAAAAAATACAATCGGTTCTCGAAATTTATATAAAAAATTATTCGATTTATTTGGATAAAACATAATATTTTATTAAATACAGTTTATTTTTTTACGTATTATATAGTAAACTATATTTGTACTATACAATCAGTCAACTGAGAATTTTCCAAAAAATAGATAAGGAAGTGAGCGAAATGGAAAAAACTCCACATCCACTTTTGAAGCGTCGTTTGGGGAATACGCATATGGAAGTTACCGTTATGAGCCTGGGAGGTGCAGGATTAGGAGGTATTTTCGGACCTGTAGGTGATGCTGAAGGCGTAGCCGCTGTTGAAAAAGGCTTGGAACTGGGCATGAATTGGTTGGACACCTCCCCAAAATACGGTGATGCAGAACGCAGAATGGGCTTGGCGCTTCGGGGCGTACCGCGTGATCGGTACTATATTTCCAGCAAAGTGGGAACTCATCCTGCGCGCGGAATTGATTATTCTTCAGATGCCGCTTATTGGACGGTTGAGAATAGTCTTAAAGTACTGGGAATCGATTATTTGGACATATGCCTTATCCATGAACCCGAGCCTCGCCACATTGAACAGGCGTTAGGGCCCAATGGGGCGATGGAGGCATTGGTAGATTTAAAAAATCAAGGCGTTATCAAATCGATCGGTATCGGTGTGCAAAGCCATGATTTAATTCGAAAAGCAATCGATACGGGACATCTTGACATGGCATTAACGGTAAACGATTACACCTTATTGAGGCAGTCTGTGCTCGAAGGGGTATGCGATTACGCTGAGCCTCGCGGTATTGGTGTCGTAAATGGAGCTGCGCTGGCAATGGGATTGCTTTCGGGCCGGCATCCAAATGAAATCGGAACACCGAAATGGACCCCGCCAAAGAATGAGTTGGGTTCGGCATTGGAAATTTACGACTGGTGCCAAAATCACGGAATAAGCATCCTCTCCTTAGCTTTGCAGTTCAGCCTCCGCCAGCCTCGATTTGCAGCGACGCTCATCGGCGCAGCAACACCAAAAGAGGTGCAGGGATGCTGGGATGCCGTGACTGCTGAAATTCCCCAGTCCATTTGGGATGAATTGCCGGAGCTGTTGGATCGGGTAAGGGTTCCTCAACCAATCAATTAACAAGGAGGTGCGCGTTATGTCATTCACTGCCAAAGCACCCTATCAAATGTTCATTAACGGTATTTGGACGGATGCGGACAGCAAGGAAGTATTTGAGGTGAAAAATCCGGCTACCACTGAGGTGGTCGGCACTGTTCCGATGGGTTCTGATACCGATACGACAAAAGCGCTGAATGCAGCGCAAAATGCATTTAAATCATGGTCCCGTCTGCCTGCCCGAAAGAGAGGCGAATACCTTGAGAAGGTTAAGGATCTTTTGCTGGAGAATCTTCAAGAGCTGGCGGTAATGATCACCTTGGAATCGGGTAAGCCCTTGAGCGAGGCCAAGGGTGAAGTCATCAGCGCGGCAGAAAATTTCGCATGGTATGCTGCGGAAGCGAGACGTGTCTATGGAGAGGTTATCCCCTCGGATGATGCCGCAAAACGGATTGTTGTCATTCGTCAGGCCGTCGGAGTTGCAGCGCTCATCACACCCTGGAATTTTCCGCTGAACATATTGGGCAGAAAGGTTGCAACCGCTTTGGCTGCAGGCTGTACGATTGTGGCAAAGCCCGCTGAACAGACACCGATCACGGGCATTCTGTTATGGAGGCTGCTTGAGCAAGCGGGGCTGCCGCCTGGCGTGGCCAACTTGGTCACAGGAGATCCCGTTCAAATTGGCAAGGAGCTTCTGGATAATCCGATTGCCAAGGTCATCGGATTCACGGGCTCTACTGCGGTTGGAAAGCTGCTTATGCAAGGAGCCAGCAAGCATGTCAAGCGGCTGGCGTTGGAATTGGGCGGGCATGCCCCTTTTATTGTTTTTGAGGATGCCGATCTTGATCTCGCCGCAAAGGCGGTTGTCCGCAATAAATTTCGAAATACAGGACAAATGTGCGGTTGTGCTAATCGTGTCTATGTGCATGAGCTTGTTTATGATGCATTTATAGAAAAGCTCACGGCTTTGGTTCAGAAACTCCAAGTGGGAAATGGACTGGAGGATTCAACAGAGGTTGGACCTTTGGTTGACGAACAAGGTTTAATCAAGGTAAAGCAGCATGTAGATGATGCGCTGAGTAAAGGAGCCACGGCATTAGTCGGGGGATGCGCCCTGGAGGGTTCACCCGGATTCTTCTATCAGCCGACGATACTCGTGAATGTTCATAAAGAAATGGATATCATGAGGGAGGAAACCTTCGGGCCGGTTGTGCCTGTTACAACCTTTACCAGTGAGGAAGAAGTGCTCAATCAGGCCAACGACACACAATACGGACTGTACGCATACTTTTTTACGAAGGATGCCGACCGCTCCATCCGCGTCTCCGAGGCTCTTGAATACGGCATGGTGGGAATCAACGATAGTCTTATAACGGCCATTCAGGCTCCCGCAGGAGGATTTAAAGAAAGCGGTCTGGGGCGTGAAGGCGGCCATTGGGGAATGGACGAATATTTGGAAGTCAAATACGTGACCCACACAATGACCAGTCAGGGAAATTAATTATCACATCACTTTCTTGGGGAGGAGAAACAAGTGGGCAAAGAAAATGCCAGTGATTTTATCAAAAAATTTTTTCCAGTAGCTGAAGCAGTTGCAGAGATGTTCGGTTCCCGCTGCGAAGTGGTGCTTCATGATCTGACCCGACCGCAATCATCCGTAATCTATACGAAGAACGGCGATGTAACCGGGCGCAAGGTGGGAGAATCATTTCGTCATCTTATTTATCAGGTTCTTCGATCGGATCGATTCAAAAACGATTATGTAAGCAACTATAAGACAACTACGCTTGACGGTCGAACGATAAAATCAACCACGGCATTGATCCGGGATGAAAAAGGCGTGATTGCTGGAGCGTTTTGCATCAATTTCGATATTGATGACTTGCAAAAAACGAACGATTTCTTATCTGAATTTACCCGGCTGGAGGATGAAGAAATCCCTAAGGAAGAATCCGAAGTCAACAACGTCTGGGATATTGTTTCCGATCTTATCAAGTATGCGGTGGAAGAAAGCCCGGTACCCATATCTGAAATGGATAAAGAAGATAAAATCAATATCGTGTCGTTTCTTTATGACAAGGGTTTGTTTCTGATCAAGGGAGCGATGGACGAAGTTGCCCAAAGCCTGAATGTATCCAAGGTTACAATCTACGGTTATTTGGAAGAGATTAAGAACAGAAGGACTAATGATGCTGCGGGAGGGAACCAACATGGTATCAGTATTGGCGATATCAAATGATGAGTGCAAAGCGATATTAGGTATGACAAAAGCCATTGAGGTTCTTGAAGAAGCCTTTCGGCTGAATGCCCAAGGGAAATACCTTACCTTTCCCGTCATTCGCGAAAAGCTTTGGAATAACGGAATTTTCGGAATAAAGTCGGGCACAAAAAAATCGGAATCCAGCCTCATTGGATTAAAAGCGGGAGGCTACTGGCCCGATAACCCCAAAACAGCCAACGTATCGGCTCATCAGTCAACGATTCTTTTGTTTGATTCCGAAACTGGACAATCGAAAGCATTGCTTGGAGCCAATTATATTACCGGATTGAGAACGGGAGCAGCCGGGGCGCTGGCTGCGAAATATTTGGCCCGTAAAGACTCCTCTAAAGTAGCTGTGTTCGGCAGCGGAATTCAGTCGGAAATGCAGATGCGCGCATTGATCTCCTTATTTGCAATTGAAGAAATAACCGTATATAGTCCGGCCAAGGAATCCCTGCTCGATTTTGAACAGCGAACGAATGACCTTAATCAGGTCAAATTTAATTTTGTTTCTCAGCACAGCGACATGCGCGAGCCCGTCCAAAATGCCGACATCATTGTTACGACTACTCCATCGTTTGAATATGTTTTGCCGGATTCATGGGTTTCCAAGGGCGCTCATATCAATGCCATCGGAGCGGATACCAAGGGTAAGCAGGAAATCGAACCCTCATTGTTCAAAAGGGCGGTAACGATAGCTGACTCCTATGAGCAGTGCTCCGTATTGGGAGACCTGCAGCATGCGATCGCGCAAGGATTCGTAACACGAGAGGACGTAGCAGAGTTGTCGGACGTGATCGTAAATCCGGAAAAAGGCCGTGTCCAAGACGACCAAATTACATTATTTGATGCTACCGGCGTATATCTGGAGGATCTTGCGGTTGCAGAATATATTTATCATACGGCACTTGAGCAGAATATTGGAATTGAAATATCGATTTAAGGGGATGTCCGTATGTTTGACTTGGTGATAAGAAACGGAACGATTATCGACGGGTCTGGTAAAGACGGCTTCATTGGAGATATAGCGGTTCAAGATGAGTCGATTGTGGGAATAGGCCGTATTGAGGAGCAAGGGATCATTGAAATCGACGGAACGGGTATGATCGTATGTCCAGGTTTCATAGATGCTCATACTCATTCGGATTTGTCGTTACTGGAAAGACCCGAATGCTCGGAAAAGATTACACAAGGTGTGACTACGGAAATTTTGGGAAACTGCGGGTTTTCTGTAGCTCCGATAGCCAAAGTCCCCGCGGTTCAGTCGTTTCGTTCCTATTCCGGCCCTGTGCTTGGATACCCTAATCGGGAGTGGTCCTGGGAATCCTATTCGGATTATCTGTCCACTGTAGCGGCAGCAAAGCCTGCCGTAAATTTTGCATCTCTGATCGGTCATGGAACCCTGCGGGCGGTCGTAATGGGATTTGACAATCGGAAGCCGACGGAACAAGAACTTGAGCGTATGGCTGCTTTGCTCGATGAATCCATGCAGCAAGGAGCATTGGGATTGTCTACCGGGCTGGTTTACGTTCCCGGAACTTATTCCGACGAGGATGAATTGATTGCTTTGGCGCGTGTCGTGGTTTCCCATGGCGGAATTTATGCGACACATTTACGCAATCAGGCAGACGGGCTGGTCGATTCTGTTGAAGAAACCATCCGTGTCGGAATGCAGTCGGGGGTTGCCATACATATCTCTCATCATAAGACGGTCGGTGAACGAAATCAAGGTTTGGTTCATCAGACTCTCTCTCTGCTCGACGAAACCATGGAGAAAGGTATTTTTACCAGCTCGGATATGTACCCCTATCTTTCAGGAAGCACGACCATGGCTGCGCTGCTGCCTGCCTGGCTGCTTGAAGGCGGCATCGACCGGATGATCGAGCGGCTGTCCGATCCGCAAATCCGAAAAAGAGCAGCTAATGATATCGAGCTCGGAATCGAAGGCTGGGAAAATCGCCTTGAGGTCATAGGGTTTCACAATGTTATTGTGAATTCATTCCAGACGGAAGCGAACAAAAAATTTCAAGGACTGAGCCTAAAAGAAGTTGCGCAATTGAGGGATGAAGCCGTGCTGGAATGCATGTTTAATTTGCTCATTGAAGAAAACGGCGAAATCAACGTCCTTCTTAAAAACTCCACAGAAGCCGATTTGCAGGAGGTTCTTCGTCACCCTAGAACCGTAGTGGGTTCTGATGGCTTATTCAGCGGGGATACGCCTCATCCCAGACTGTATGGTACTTTTCCACGTGTCTTGCATCGGTATGCTGCAGAATTAAATGCCCTCTCGCTTACCGAGGCCATCCACAAGATGACAGGCTTGACATCGGAGATATTCCATTTGGGGAAGGTTGGATTTTTAAGATCAGGGTTTAGAGCCGATATTGTGGTCTTCGATCCTCAAGAGATTAAAGATCTGGCGACTTTCGAGCATCCCAAGGTTTTTTCTTCGGGAATAAAGCATGTGGTGGTAGGAGGAAAGCTGGCTCTGCAGGACGGAAGCATTACAGGAGTCCGCAATGGGTGTGCTTTGATTCGCCAATCAAGTTAATATCTCAAAGGAGGGTATTTTCATGAGGTACGAAGAGATTGATACACCGGCAGTGGTAATTCATGAAGACATCATGAGAGAAAATGTAAAAAGAATGCAGGATTTTTGCGAAAAAAATGGGTATCGACTTCGACCTCATATTAAATCCCACAAAATTCCCGAAATCGCCCATTTGCAAATGGACCAGGGAGCAGCAGGCATCACGTGTCAAAAATTGGGTGAAGCCGAGGTTATGATCGATCATGGAATTAAGGATATTCTCATCTATTACAACATTATCGGCAGTAAAAAACTGGAGAGATTATCCGGGCTTTGCCAAAAAGCCAAGATTGCTCTTGCCATCGATTCTCTTGATGTTGCCCGGGAAATTTCCAAAGCTCTGGTGAACTCCCGCGGAGAAGCCGGTATTTTGATCGATTGCAATACGGGATATGACCGCACGGGTGTGAATGGCCCGGAAGAAGCGCTTGAATTGGCCAAACAATTGATGGCGCTGCCGCAATTGCACTTTTTGGGATTGGCTACTTTTCCATTTCCATCTGGGGCCAGAGATTGGTTCGCGTCGGCCGCCAGGCTTTTTGCAGATGCGGGTATTCCGATTCAGACGATTAGTGCTGGCGGTTCCGGGTTCCCTACATTGTCAAACGAACCCATTCCTTTGGTGACAGAGCTGCGGACCGGTACCTATGTATTTAACGATAGAACCTGTGTCCTCAATGGTTGGGCCTCATTCGATCAATGCGCATTGAGGGTTCTGACCACTGTTGTCAGCGTGACGAATGACATTGTCATTGTTGATGCCGGCTCCAAAACATTGACAAGCGATATTCGCAAAGGGATGACCGGTTACGGTTATATCATGGAATTTCCCGAAGCCGAAATCTTTCAGTTCTCTGAAGAGCATGGACATGTTGATGTAAGCCGATGCAGTCAAAAACCGAAGTTGGGCGACGTCCTGACCGTAATTCCAAATCATGCATGTGGAACGATGAATTTGCATGATGAGGTGCTTCGGCTTGGGAATGATGAGATCGTTGGAAGGTGGACCGTGGCCGCTCGCGGAAAAGTAAGATAATTTCCCGAACAGCTATGAAAACGGAGCATCTTTGAGCGGCACAGCAACTGTGGCACCCTGCAGAAGTCCTTAGTGAATTCTGCAGTAAAAGCAGTGCTATACGTCACCCCCCGACCATTCCTTCATAAACTGCTGCAAAAACAGCTCCATAAAGCGATGCCGCTCTTCGGCGATTTGCCGGGCTGCGTCCGTATTCATCAAATCCTTCAGCTTGAACAGCTTTTCATGGAAATGATTGATGGCCGTTCCCCGCCCGTTGAGGTATTCGTCAAGGGTCATCTTGTCCCTTGGCGGCAGCTCGGGATCGTGCATCATCTGCCCCTTCCAGCCCGAATACATGAACGTCCGGGCAATGCCGATCGCGCCCAGCGCATCCAGTCGGTCCGCATCCTGGACGATTTGCCCTTCCAGCGACGGCATCGGCGAGCCTTGGCCGCCTTTGAAGGACATCGTGCCGATGATGCGGAGCGCATGGGCGGCTGCCGCTTGGTCGACTCCCTGACAGCTCAGCCACTCTGCAATCCCGGCCAACGCTTCACTTTCGCTTGCCTGCAATTTGCCATCTGCCAGATCGTGCAGCAGGGCGGCCAACTCGCAAAGAAAAGCGTCGGCTTGATAGTGCCGGGCCAGGCGGACAGCCATGCGGCGCACCCGCTCGATATGAAACCAGTCATGGCCGCTGGTATCCGCCCCCAATCGCTCGCGGACGAAGCCTTCCGCCAAGCGGATGATTTCCTCAGTATTCATCGGGTTTTCCCCCATTCGTTATGGTTGCCGTTCCGAATCGGGTTCCCGCAGGGGTTCGGGTCCACAAGCCCCTGCGATTCGCCATCGTTTGCCGCTCAATCATTGATGTGGCTTGGAGGTCCGGAAACGCTGCTCAGAATGACCTCTTCCTTGTGCCTGTAGATTTTTCCGGCAATCTGCCGCGTTTGTTCAATCAGCCACATATGCGTCAGAGTGTTGGAGGTGTAGTCCGCTTCCCCGTACATATCGATCCGGTCGTCTTTCCGAAGCTTGTCCACCTGCTGAAATTCCTTCGGCTTGCCCTTCGGATACACCGCGAACGACCGCCCCCCGTTTTGTTTAATGACCGAAAAAACGGGAACGTCGCTGGGTCCGTCGGCAATATAAATCATGTGCTCGAAAGGCACTCTTCTGGCATTACGCGCCATGGTTGCGTTAACGTCAATGTTTTCGTTCTTGTTGGAGCCCTTGTTGATCTCGAAGATCGCCCGGGTTTTCGACGTATTGTCGATGACATAGCCGATCTGCGAAATCTCGTTTTCCCGATTTTCATCCTCTTGGACGGTTACCGCCCCCGCGGCCGCTTCCCCTTCGGGCTTCAACCGGGAACGTATCGGCCGTTCGATGAACTCGCATCCCCATATTCCGTCCACAAACGGAGCAATGTCGGAGCCGCGGATCATCTGGGCAAACCCTGTGCTGATGATGTAATGCTCCACGGTGATATTGTACTTTTTGAACATTTCATCCTTTTCCACGCTATCCTTAAGAGTCACAAAAAAATCGGGAAGTCCGGGGTAAAAGCCCAATTCCTTCCCGAGCTCAAACAGCATCCGGTTGTTCAAGCCGGGGAAAATTCCCTGCCCGACACAGGTCAAAAAATGATTCAAATAAATCGAATCGCTGTTTATCCGGATTTCCGGGTTTTGTTTCCGGTACGCCTGTGCAAGGGAATTGACTTCGTTCCAAAAATCCGCGGAATTGATACCGAACTTCCGGAAAATCGGCGCCTGCATATAGCCGTCCATCAACGTTTTGTCAAAATCCCAGATCAGGGCGATGACATTTTGTTCAAAAGGCTGACTCATTCGGTACCCTCCTTATCATGCCGATATTAGATGAGACTATTATACCATTGCAGGAAAAGCTTGGGCGAATTTGGTTTAGTCGCTTGATTGTTGCGCCTGATCCCGTTATGATATGATGTATCGCAAAGATAGACATTCCGTGCCGTATCCCGGCACCGCTATTCCAAGATGGCAATGGAGGAATCATGAACATGCAGCGGCGTTTTGTAATCGAAGCGGTTATGGCCGCCGTATACGGACAATTGCTCGTCCCCGGCCAGCCCGTGGAATATATCATTCCCTACTCCACCGTGATGGAGCTGTATGAATTTCAGTCAGGACGAGTTTCCGTAATGCCTGAAGAAGAGGATGACGCAATCGTCAAATCCAAAATCGATGAGCTGATCCGTTTCCTGGAGGAACCGCTGAACAAAAAGAAAATCGAACGGGCCTTATCCCTTCCTTGGCGTAAAAGCCCGGCGATTCTCGTCAATGACCAGGTCTCGTTTACGATTGTGAACGCATTGGATAACGCGCAATACGGCGATTCCTTCGATCCGATCGAGACTGAGTTGATGCTGACTTCAATCCGCGAGCAGGCCCCAATCCTGACCGATCAAATCGAGTTTGTCGACAGACTCGTGCAATCGGGTGCCCCGGTTCAGGTCGTGGACATTGACGACTTCGAATATGCCTTGGAGGCGGATATCCCCTTCGGGATTTGAATTTTCGGACTTTCAATATCCTTTCGCCCCGCTCTCCTCAATTTGCTTGATTCAGCCTCATTATCTTCTCAAGGAGGAATGGCTTGCTTGCAGCGCATTTTAGCAATTACCCGCGCCTTTGAGCTCTTGACAGATATCCCGTTAAACGCGCTCGCCAATGAAAATATCAAGTGGTACTGGGTTGATTTTAACGAACCCACAGAGGAAGAAGCGAAGCTGTTAGCGGATTATTTTCATTTTCATCCGCTGGCGATCGAGGATTGCCTGCACCTATTGCAGCGACCCAAATTGGATCATTACGGAGATACGCATTTTCTGGTGATGCATGCAATTGATCCTGACACGCTGTCGGTGGAAGAAGTCGATTTGTTCTTGGGCAGCAGCTTTCTCGTCACGTTTCATGCGCATCCCTCCAAAGAAATCGATGAGATCTGGGATCGGATAAACACACAGCCGAGTTTTCGTGGTAAAGGTCCTCTGTATGCAGCCTACAAAGTGATGGACAAATTGGTCGATCAATATTTTCCCGCCGTCCTGCAGCTCGAAGAGCAGTTATCCGAGATCGAAAACAATGTCCGCAACGCTTCCATCCAAAAGCTGATGGACGATATTTTCAACATCCGTGCCAAACTGGTCAAACTGCGCAAAACGATTTTGCCCGCAAGGGATCTCTTCTACAGAATCGTCAATTCTGAGCGCATCGACGGAATCAGAGATCAGTCCGTCTATTTCATGGACGTATACAATCACCTACTGAAGCTTTCCGAGCTCATCGACTCGATCCGGGAAATGACCTCAGATCTGCGGGACAGCTATATTTCCGTCAACGCCAACCGGATGAATACCATCATGAAGACGCTCACTGTGATTACTACCATTTTTATGCCGCTGACGTTTATCGTCGGGATTTACGGCATGAATTTTGAGTGCATGCCCGAGTTGAAATGGAAATGGGGTTATTTTACCGTCCTCGGCGTGATGTTGGGCATAGGATTCGGGATGTTCTGGTTTTTTCGGCGGAAAGGATGGTTCCGTTAATCAAACTTTTGATTTTGACTATAAGAAAATGCCATGTTAAGATTTGATTATGGAGTACTGAAAGCGGGGAATGTGACGAATGAAAAGGTTACGATTCATATTGATCGTGCTTGTCATTTTATTCATGTCTGTTTTCCCTTTTGAAAATATACACTTCTTGCCTTCAAACAAAGGCGCCCAAATATCCGCTTCGAATGTTGAACTTTCCATCATTGGTGACGTTCAAAACGAAAATCATGGACTCGTACATACTCCTGCTTCATTATTGCTTTTTCCTTTTCATGAATATGTTAAATTCATTATGGATTTCTATATTTGGACGTTGCTGTCTTCATTCGTTTTCATATTTTTGAAGCTGTCGATGCTCAGACCGATCAAATTCACCTCGTTTTTTGTCATCTTCTTTCCTGAATTCCGTTTAACAAAGCCAACCATGTTCAACTAAATTCATTCATGGGAGAGATGACGTTATGGGAAATTTATTGGCCCCGAGCCATTTGTTATTAATCTTCTTCTTTGTGTTGTTGATATTCGGTCCAAAAAAGTTGCCTGAACTCGGAAATGCGCTCGGCAGAACGTTAAAAGGTTTTAAGGAAGGCGCCAAAGAAATCATGAATGATGAAGAATTTCAAAGCAAGCCAATTCAAAAAACAGAAGAACTAAGAAAAGAAGAAACTACGGGAATCTCCAAAAATTAAACGAAATTTAATACAAAAAGCCAGTAGCTGAGATCTGCTGGCTTTTTCATTGCAATACGTATATGATTATTCTCGTGGCTTCATTTACGATTCTTCACCAGGAGGAAAAGCTCCTTTCAGCATAAACGGCGTCAATAAAGTTGTAATCAGGACAACCCATACGGTGACGGAAAGCAGGTTTTGATTGATAATTCCCCGTTGAAAAGCGATCATCGATACGATCAGCCCTACTTCTCCGCGCGGGACCATGCCGACCCCGACTTGGAAAGAAGACAGCAAATTCATTCCCGAGATTTTGGCGCCTATCCCGCATCCGATGATCTTGCTGAATATTGCAAGGGTCGTGATTGTCACAATAAGTCCGATTAGCTCGAATCCCAATTGGGATACAATCAAACGAAGGCCGAAGCCGACGAAAAAGACGGGAATGAATACAGAGTAACCGATTGCTTCCAAGTAACCGATATAGTTAATGTCGGCTCGGGATGAAGCCCTCAGGGATGAGCTCATCAGCATTCCGATCAAATATGCTCCAACCACGCCTGTCAAACCGGCCGCTTCGGCAAGAAAGGCAAAGCAGAAAGCGATGCCAAGCAAACTCAAAACGACAAGCAGATGAGCTCTCCGCCGTTTCAGAAAATCGATCAGACGAAGGAAAATCATTTTGCCGGCTAACGTCAGGGCCGCGAACGCGAAAAGCTTAACAGACAGCTTAGCTGCGAACAAGCCGTTGATCGATTCCGATCCAGGCGCTATAAGGACGAGAACGACAGTTAGAATGAGAAAACCAAAAATGTCGTCGATGACAGCCGCAGCTAAGATTGTCGTTCCTACAATGGTATGCAGCTTACCCATATCCTTCAACACTTGGACCGTGATGCTGACGCTGGTGGACACCAGGATCGTACCCAGAAGCATGCTGGCCGATGTGGGGTATCCCAGATACCGGCCCAGGTAATAACCTGCGGCAAACGGTACCGCAACTCCAATTGCGGCAACAAACAAAGCGTTGTTCAAAACGCGCTTTAACATGGCGGTATTGGTCTCTATCCCTGCAATAAACATCAACAGGATGGCGCCAATTTCGCCTATCCGGTTCAGCAACGACCCGGGTTCTACCCAACCCAGCACGGAGGGGCCGATCGCGATGCCACCGATAATCTCACCCACTACGGCAGGCTGCTGCAGCTTGCGGGATATATAACCCGAGATTTTGGAAAATACTACAAGCAACAAAATTGAAATCACAACATGAACGGACTGAAAGTTCATTTCCGAGAATAATCGCTGCAAAGCATCCATTTTGCTTATGTCCCTCACTCCATTTTTAATAATGGATATGTGGACAAGGCTCGGGTTATAACTTCTTGCCTTTTTTTTCTTATTCCAAGCTGTGAACGTTTTGAACGAGGTGCAGTCGTGTTATTCCATTCGCCAAATTTTTTGATTTTTTTTATCGCGGTGCTGATTCCGTATTTTATGTACAAACGTTCAAGAATCGCCGTTCTGGCCTTGGCCAATGCTGTTTTTTACGGCTTTTCGGGCTTCAAGATCCTGCTGCTGTTTGTTCTTGTAACCATTGCTACCTTCTGCATCGTTCACGGAATGAGGAAGGAGAATTGGCGCTGGCTTTTTTGGGTGGGCATTTTGCTTAATCTCATGAATCTGGCTTTTTTTAAATATACCTTGTTTTTATTGAATTCCTTTCAGGGGCTCACCGGTATTCGGTTTGGTTTTGCCGATTATACTCAATTCAGCATCGTGCTGCCGATCGGAATTTCCTTTTATACATTTGAATTGATTTCGTATTTGATTGATGTGAGAAGGGGAGAAACAGTCCCTACCCGTTCATTTTTAACATTCTGGACGTTTGTTTCGATGTTTCCCCATCTTATTGCAGGCCCGATCATGAGAGGCAATGAATTGATTCCCCAGCTGGAGTTGCTTTCCGAAAAGCGCGTTTCCTGGATGGAGGTCAAATACGGGTTGTACCTGTTTTTCATCGGAACGATCAAAAAAATCATTCTGGCGGATAACCTTGCACCCGTTGCCGATTCTTTCTTTAACAAGGCCCATGCTCTGTCCGGCACGGAGTCCTGGATCGCGGCATACCTTTTTACGTTTCAAATTTATTTTGATTTTTCGGCATACAGCGATATGGCTTTGGGACTCGGCTATATCATGGGGGTTCAATTGGCGCAAAACTTCATCACCCCTTACCTGAGCAGCAATCCGACCGAATTTTGGAAAAGGTGGCATATCACGCTGTCGCGTTGGATTCGAGATTATATCTACATTGGGCTCGGCGGCAATCGGAAAGGGCGCGCGCGCACGCAATTCAATTTGTTGGCGGCCATGCTGCTGTCCGGGTTATGGCATGGCGCAAACTGGACATTTGTTTTGTGGGGAGGACTGCACGGCATTCTGCTTGTCCTGCACAAATGGAGCCTACGGTTGAATCGCTGGAGACGGATCAATCAGTTGCGCGGCACTAGGCTTTATCACATCCTTGCTGTTGCCGTCTTCTTTCACATTACGGTATGGACTTGGGTATTTTTCCGCGCTCCGAATTTTTCTTTAGGCTGGAGCATGACCCAAGAGATGATGAAGGTAAATGTGAATGATCTTGTGCGGCATCCATTGTTTCTTGCCATCTGCGGGTTATACGTCCTGCATCTCGCGGAAAATTGGATACGCTCCGACGAGAGCCGATCGGGGTGGGTGTGGCATCGTGTGCCCGCCCCTGTCAGAGGACTGCTTTACTTTATCCTCGTGTTAACGATCATTTATTTCACCAAAGGAGAAACTTACAATTTTATTTATTTTCAGTTTTAAACGGTGTTGGACAAGACAAGGCCCCCATATACAAATGCAATCACAATGATCCAGGCCGGATGCCATTTCCACTTGGTCATCAACAGCAGCGACACGGCCGCAATCACCGCAAATTGCCAAACACCGATGGATTGCACCGAATCCACCCCTATCTGCCAAGTCAACATAATCATCAATACGGCAATCACCGGTTGAATCAGAATCGTCATTCCACGGACTTCCGAAGACTTCCGATATCGGTTCAAAATTCTCAGGAAGATGATCAGCGCGATCGCGGAGGGTGCCACAGTTGCGATCACTGCCGCGATGGCCCCGGGTACACCGGCTTGAGCATAACCGACATATGCGGCTATTTTCGTCGCAATCGGGCCGGGAAGGGCATTTCCGACGGCCAGAAGATCAGCGAATTGAGCATTGGTCAACCAATGATAATGATTTACGATCTCCTGCTGCATTAACGGAATGGAAGCCGGTCCTCCGCCATATCCGAGAAGATTCGCGATCAAAAAGGCAACAAAAATATTCCATAATATCATGTCTATACATCCTTTTCCGCGGAACGTTTTTTATTGGACAAGCCTTCCAGCAATCTTAAATGAAACGCCCCGTATAACAGAAATAGAATCACGACGAAGGCGGGATTGATCGGGATGACGGCCAATAACAGAAAGGCGAGAACGCCGAACAGCATCCCCAAGGCTTTCCCGAGCCCTTTCCAGGTTTTTTGTACGAATTCATAAGCCATCATGCCAAGCATTACGGTTATGACCGGCCGGACGGCGCCAACCATCCCCTTTATATATTTGGATTGTCCAAATATATAAAGCACGCTGACTAATGATATCATTGCAATGACCGTCGGCAGAATATGAAACAGGACGGACACGAGCGCCCCCATCGCCCCTTTGACCCGATAGCCGAGATAAGCGGCCATCTTTGTAGCAATCGGGCCGGGAAGGGCGTTGGCCAAAGCCAATATTTCACTAAATTCATCGTCATTGATCCACTTGTACTTGATAACCGCTTCATGCCGGATCAAAGGAATGATCGAAGGCCCACCGCCGTAGCCGATAATGCCCGTACGGATCATGGCAATCATGATTTCTTTGTAGGTTCCCTGCAAGTTAACGTTCACTCCCTTAAACAGTGTAAGCGTTTCAGATATTGGACGAAGCACGACCTCTAAGCTTGCTTGTATCAGCTCGATTGCCATTCGGTTTTGAGAACGTAACGTAATACGGCTTTTTTTTCATCCCTTTCTATTATACTATCACGTATACTATCACGCGTCTCTAACTAAAACAGTACTTTTACTCGGGACTTGCCGATAGACAGTCAAGAAATTTCCGCCAAAAATTTTTTCTATTGCGCAAAAGCAAAACCGTGGTGGAAGACCCGCCCCTACCCGAGATTTTATAAATTCTATAACGCAAATAAAAAACCTGGGATAGCGAGCTATTCCAGGAGCTTGTTATGTATGGTGCCGGTGATCGGAGTCGAACCGATACTGGGGGCTACCCAACACGATTTTGAGTCGTGCGCGTCTGCCAATTCCGCCACACCGGCAAGGATAAAAAACATTTGTTACAAAATGGCGTGCCCTGAGAGATTCGAACTCCCGACCTTTTGATTCGTAGTCAAACGCTCTATCCAGCTGAGCTAAGGGCACATCATGTGATGGCTTTGGTGCCGAGGACCGGACTTGAACCGGTACGATAGTCACCTATCGCAGGATTTTAAGTCCTGTGCGTCTGCCTGTTCCGCCACCCCGGCATTCGAATGATCTCTTGTGGAGGCGCCACCCAGATTCGAACTGGGGATAGGGCTTTTGCAGAGCCGTGCCTTACCGCTTGGCTATGGCGCCATATCATGGAGCGGACGACGAGATTCGAACTCGCGACCCTCGCCTTGGCAAGGCGATGCTCTACCACTGAGCCACGTCCGCATATATATTGGCTGGGGCACTAGGATTCGAACCTAGGGAATGACGGAGTCAAAGTCCGTTGCCTTACCGCTTGGCTATGCCCCAAAAGGGTATATGGGGCGATCGATGGGAATCGAACCCACGAATGCCGGAGCCACAATCCGGAGCGTTAACCACTTCGCCACGACCGCCATAAAAATTAATTTGCAATTGGCAGGGGCAGCAGGAATTGAACCCACACTAACGGTTTTGGAGACCGCTGTTCTACCTTTAAACTATGCCCCTATAGGTAGGTGGTGGAGGGTGGTGGATTCGAACCACCGAACTCGTCAGAGAACAGATTTACAGTCTGCCGCGTTTGGCCGCTTCGCTAACCCTCCGGGATATGAAACAAATCATGGTGCCGTTGAGAGGACTTGAACCCCCAACCTACTGATTACAAGTCAGTTGCTCTACCAATTGAGCTACAACGGCAAGATGATGGCGCGGGACGGAATCGAACCGCCGACACGAGGATTTTCAGTCCTCTGCTCTACCGACTGAGCTACCGAGCCGTATAATGGCGGAGCTGACGGGATTCGAACCCGCGGTCTCCTGCGTGACAGGCAGGCATGTTAGGCCACTACACCACAGCTCCGTGGTTGCACACCTTAAGATTAAGTTATGCGTGTAATAAGAATTGGTTGCGGGGGCAGGATTTGAACCTGCGGCCTTCGGGTTATGAGCCCGACGAGCTACCGGACTGCTCCACCCCGCGATAATATGGTGGACGCTGACGGGATCGAACCGCCGACCCTCTGCTTGTAAGGCAGATGCTCTCCCGGCTGAGCTAAGCGTCCAAATTAGTGGGAATGACCCGTAGGGGATTCGAACCCCTGTTACCTCCGTGAAAGGGAGGTGTCTTAACCCCTTGACCAACGGGCCATATAAAAACTGGCGGAGAGAGAGGGATTCGAACCCTCGAGACGCTTGTGACGCCTACACGATTTCCAATCGTGCTCCTTCGACCAACTCGGACATCTCTCCAGTGGCTCCCCGAACAGGACTCGAACCTGTGACAACTCGGTTAACAGCCGAGTGCTCTACCGACTGAGCTATCAGGGAATATCGATTGACCCGCTTGGCAACGTCCTACTCTCCCAGGACCCTTCGGTCCAAGTACCATCGGCGCTGGAGGGCTTAACGTTCGTGTTCGGGATGGGTACGCGTGGTTCCCCTCTGCCAATATCACCAAACCGGTGCTGAAAATAATTTAACTTTACTTCCCTCAGCAGCAAATTATATTATGCCACATTCATCATGCATTGTCGATGCAAAATTTCAGGAAGTGCAGGGACTTGCTCCCTCAAAACTAGAAGCGAAGCAAACGTTGGTGCGCATGGATGTTGCTGCAGCAATGCTGCAAAGTTGTGGATAAGCCCTCGACCGATTAGTATTCGTC